>CBDTVJ010000074.1:0-12304 GCA_965363655.1 uncultured Halieaceae bacterium
AGGACTGGGTATGATTAGTCCCCTGGGCCATACGGTCGATGAGACCTGGGATAGCATTTTGGCTGGGAAAAGTGGGGCTGCACCCATTGACAGCTTCGACGTGTCCGCCTTCAGCACCCGCTTCAGTGCCAGTGTGAAGGATTTTGACATCTCTCCCTATCTGTCGCCAAAGGACGCGCGTAAGCTCGATTTGTTCGTCCAGTACGGTATGGCGGCGGGTATTCAGGCAATGATCGACAGCGGCCTGGAAGTCACTGAAGAAAACGCTCCCCGTATTGGATGTTCAATCGGCTCTGGTATTGGCGGCATTGGCCAGATCGAGAAAAACGCGGGCATTATCCGCGACTCGGGGCCACGCAAGATATCTCCATTTTTCGTGCCGGGCTCTATCATCAATATGATATCCGGCAACCTTTCAGTAAAGTTCAATTTGCAGGGTCCCAACCTGGCTATCGTGACTGCCTGTACTACCGGTACACACAATATCGGGATGGGAGCCCGGATGATTGCCCTGGGCGATGCGGATGCGATGTTAGTGGGCGGCGCTGAAATGGCAACGACTCCCGTAGGCCTGGGAGGTTTCGCAGCTGCACGCGCCCTGTCAACCAGGAATGACGACCCTACTGCCGCCTCGCGCCCCTGGGATGTGGATCGCGACGGCTTTGTCCTGGGTGATGGCGCCGGCGTACTGATGATTGAAGAGTACGAATTCGCCAAGGCCCGGGGCGCGCGAATTTATGCGGAAGTTCTCGGCTTTGGCATGAGTGGCGATGCTTACCATATGACTTTGCCACCCGAAGATGGTCGCGGGGCAGCTACCTCCATGCGCAATTGCATCAATGACGCCGGTGTTCCGCTGGAAAAAATAAATTACATCAACGCGCACGGCACCTCTACCAGTGCCGGCGATATTGCCGAGAGTAGGGCGGTGGAATCAGTTCTGGGTGCGGCGGCAGAGCAGGTTGCAGTAAGCTCAACCAAGTCGATGATCGGGCACTTACTCGGTGCTGCGGGCGCGGTCGAGGCCATTTTCTCGATTCTGGCGCTGCGTGACCAAGTCGCGCCACCGACGATAAACCTCGATAAGCCGGACGAGGGGTGTAACCTGAATTACGTTCCCAATGTTGCGCAGGAGCGTCCCATACACAGTGTGGTATCAAACTCTTTCGGCTTTGGTGGGACCAACGGCTCACTGCTGTTCAGCAAAGCCGACTGACCGGGCCGCCATTGTCGAATCAAATCAGGACCTGGCTTGACGGTGTGCCGACATCGGAGCTGCCACTGCCAGATCGAGGTCTGGACTACGGTGACGGCGTATTCGAAACCCTGCTGCTAAAGCAGGGAATTCCAGTTCTCCCCGCATTGCACCTTGACCGTCTGCGCTGCGGCCTTGAGATTTTATCCTTTCCCGATTGTGTGGCGGCTGTCAATGAACAGTTGCACAGTGCAGCCCTTCAAGTGCAGGCGGCGGGCTGGCAATGGGCATCCCTCAGGCTTAGCGTGACCAGGGGTGCGGGCCCGCGCGGTTACACTCCACCTGAAAATGCAGTGCCCCGCGTGCTGGCACAGATTGCAGAGCTGGATCATGATGCAGGTATTATGCCCGCCGCGGCTGTTTTGTCCCTATCCCCTGTACGCCTGTCTTCCCAGCCACTACTGGCTGGCATCAAGCACCTCAATCGTCTGGAACAGGTGTTGGCTGCCACGCAGGCGCAAAAGGAGGGAGTGGACGAATCCGTGCTGCTGGATCAATCCGGGAATGTAGTGTCCGCCATTGCAGGCAACCTTTTTGTGCTGCGCGATGAGGCGCTAATCACACCGCCACTGACCCATTGTGGAGTAGCCGGCACCAGGCGCCGCTTGATAATGGAAACGTTGGCTCCTGCCGTGGGCGTAGATGTCCTGCAGCAGGCATTGTCTTTGCCTGAGCTCGAACGTGCGCAAGAGGTATTTTACTGTAATAGCCTGCGGGGCATGCGGCCGGTGGCCAGCCTGGGAGATCGCCAGTGGGAAAATCACGCCGTGTGCGAGGCACTGTTTGAGCAATATTTGCGAGTACTGCCGTGATTCGAAAGCTGCTCGTTTTCACCTTGATCTTGGGCGTTCTGATTGCATTCGGCCTGCAGGAAGTACGCCACAGGTGGCAGGCTCCCCTGTCTATACCGGCGGAAGGTTTTCATCTGACCGTTGCCCAGGGAGACTCCCTGCGCGCGGTAGCTGGAACGTTGCAAAGGGCAGGGGTACTTGAAACCCCATTGCTGGTCACTCTTTATGGCCGCTGGACCGGGATAGACCAGAAAATCAGGCAGGGAGAATACCTGCTGCCTCAGCACGCCACCGCCGAGTCCATGCTGGAACTGTTGCAAAGTGGTGCGGTGATTCAATACCAGGTTACCCTACCAGAGGGTATAACGCTGGCGAGGGCGCTGGAGATTTTGTCCAGTCAGGAGCACTTGGCTGCTGTTCTGGAAGGCGCGTCGGATCCGCGCATTATTGAATTGATTAAGCCCCATACCATGGCAGAAGGGCTGTTCTTTCCCGACAGTTATCACTATTCACGCGGTGCCACAGACTGGAGTGTTATCCAGCGTGCTCATCAAGCAATGCGTGACGTTCTGGCACAGGAGTGGGGCGACCGCGCTTCACCGCTGCCTTATGAAACGCCCTACGAAGCGCTGATAATGGCATCCATCGTGGAGCGCGAGACAGGACTGCCCAGCGAGCGCGAACAAATTTCGGGGGTTTTTTTTCGTCGCTTGCAAAAAGGAATGCGACTGCAGACAGACCCCACCGTGATTTATGGATTGGGTGACCGGTTCGATGGCAACCTGCGGCGCAAGCATTTGAAAGACGACAGTAACCCCTACAATACTTACCGCCACCGGGGCCTGCCGCCATCACCTATCGCCCTGCCCGGGAGAGCGGCTATTCATGCAGCATTGCACCCCGGTGATGGTAAAGCGCTGTACTTTGTCGCCCGCGGAGACGGTGGGCACGCATTCAGCGCTACCCTTGCTGAACACAACAAGGCCGTGCGTAAATACCAATTGCGACGCGGGGCCAACTACCATTCCACACCGGAGAAGCAATAACACAATGAGCGAGCGAGGTCTGTTCATTACCGTTGAGGGCGGCGAGGGCGTTGGAAAATCTACCAACCTGGCCTTTCTTGAAAGTTTTCTGCGTGATCACGGTGTAGACGTTGTGGTGTCACGCGAGCCGGGTGGAACACAGCTGGGTGAGGAAATTCGCGAATTACTGCTGCAGGTTCGTTCGCAGCAGGTTAGTAGCACCACCGAATTATTGCTGATGTTCGCGGCCCGCGCGCAGCACATCAGTGAACTCATTGAGCCCGCGCTCGCCGCTGGAAAATGGGTGCTTTGTGATCGTTTTACCGATGCGACGTATGCCTACCAGAGCGGCGGTAGAGGCGTCGATGCACAAACGGTCAGGCGTTTGGAGGACCTTGTACAGGGTAGCCTGCGTCCGGACTACACTGTCTTGCTGGATGTTGCGGTAACAACCGGCATGGCCCGGGCAAGGGGTCGCGGTGAGCTGGACCGGATCGAGCAGGAGACGATGGAGTTTTTTGAGCGGGTACGGGCGAGTTACCTGGAACTGGCCGAAAACAGTAGTGGCCGCTTCCGCGTTATTGATGCCAGTGTTTCGCTGGAAGAGGTTCAGCAGCAGCTGCTCAAGGTAGGACAAGAGCTGTTATCCTGCTGGGGGGTGAGGCAGGGAGCGTGATGATGCAGTTGACGGATCTACCTGAGGTAAGCTCTCCATTACCGTGGCAGGCTGCCCAGTGGGGCCATATCAGTGAGCTAATTGCAGCAGGGCGCTTGCCCCATGCTTTACTGTTTGTGGGAGGGCAATATACCGGCAAGTCCCATCTGGCACTTGCGCTGTCCCGTTTACTGTTATGCGCCGCGCCGGTCGATGGACTCAATTGCGGCCATTGCCATGCCTGTGAGCTGAGCGCTAGCGGTGGCCACGGGGATTTTCGCTGGCTGCAGCCGGAAGAGAAAAGCCGGGTGATAAAAATCGACCAGGTGCGCGATGTCGTCAAATTCACTAACCAGACCGCGGGTTTCGGTGCGCGTAAAGTGGTGGTACTTGCTCCCGCCGATAGTATGAATGTCAATGCCTTCAATGCCCTGCTGAAGTCCCTGGAGGAGCCCGCTGCGGGCACTTTTCTGTTGCTGGTGTGTCATCGGGTACACAATGTGCCCGCTACGATCCGTTCCCGCTGTCAATTGTTGCGTCTGCCAGCCCCGGGTGAGGAACTGAGCCTGGACTGGCTGGAGCAACTTACCGGTTCGCGCGAAGACAGCAGTAGCTTACTGGAACTGGCCGATGGCCGGCCACTTTTGGCAGAGCAATTGTATCTTCAAGGCGGCTCTGAAGAGCTGCAGGCCAGGCGCCTGGGCTTGCACGCATTGTTCGCCGGCAAGATTACGGCTCCCCAGGTGCGCTCTGCCTGGGATGACGCTGAAGTTGATGAATTCCTGGAGCAGGTGACGGAAGAAATACAGCGGCGCTTACGCAGTCTTTCCCGGGAACAGTTGGCATCCAGGCAAGGGCGCGGGGCATTTAGCCTGTTGGACGAATTGGGGCAGCTGCGTCGAGCGGTGAGCGCGGGAGCAAATCCGGGCAAGCAATTACTGTTGGATGCAGTTTTGGCAAAAATACAGAGAGAGTTGGGTGGCGGCTGTCTTGGTGATAAGATCCAGTCGTAGACGGGAGACCACGGTGTATGAACGACTCGAGAAACAATAGCCGCAACGGCATATTATCGCTCACGATAAAGGACAAAGCCGTATTGTATTCGGCCTATATGCCTTTTCTGGATAACGGTGGCTTGTTCGTTCCAACTAATAAGGCATACGACGTCGGTGATGAAGTCTTTATGCTTTTGACCCTTATGGACGAGGCCGAGAAAATTCCTATCTCCGGTCGGGTCGTGTGGGTGACACCCCGGGGTGCCCAGGGCAATCGTACTGCGGGTATCGGGGTGCAGTTCAGCGAGCAGGACGCCGCCGCTAACGCCAAAATAGAAAACCACCTGGCGGGATCCCTGTCTTCGGATCGTCCAACTCACACCATGTAGGTCCCCTGTGCTTTTCACGCTACCTGTATTCTTCGCAGGCTATTGGGATTCGTTCAAATTGCGGATAAAAAAATGGGTCCCGAAAGGGACCCACCAAGACCATTAGGAGTGAAACATAAAGGAATTGCTTCCCTAAAAGAGCATGGGTATGCTCCTTGTGACTACCCGGTTTAGATAGGGGATGGGCAGGCACGCTTTAAGTATCGCCCAAAATTGGTAATTTTCCACAATTAGTTGCACTATTTTTAATATATTTAGCTATATAAAATATTATTTTAATATATAAATGGAATTAGAGGGACCCAATGACCCTTCCCACAGCGTTTCTTAGCGGCATTATTGAGGGCTTCTACGGCCGCTGTTGGTCTTACGAGACCAGGCTGGCCTACGCTGACTATCTCTCGGATCTGGGCTTGAACACCTGTATCTACGCCCCCAAGTCAGATACGGTACTGCGCAAGCAGTGGCAAGAACGCTGGCCTGAGCGCCAGTTGTCTGGGTTAAAGTCCCTGGCACAGGCTTATCGGCAACGTAATATTCATTGGGGTGTTGGGCTATCGCCGTTTGAGCTCTACCTCGACTACGGTGAATCCCAGCGCGAAAAGCTCAAACGCAAGGTGGCCTACCTGGCGGAATTGGACGCACCGCTACTGGCGGTATTATTCGATGACATGCCGGGTGATCTCGATGCCCTGGCGCAGAGACAAGCGGAGATTGTGGGCGATGTGTGTCGCTGGGCTCCCGCCCAACGCGTGCTCGTATGTCCTACTTACTATTCCAATGATCCCGCGCTGGAGAGATTCTTTGGTCCCAGACCTGCTAACTACTGGCAGCAGTTGGGCCGCGAGCTTCCCGCTGACGTCGATATTTTTTGGACCGGCAATGCGGTTTGTTCGTCGTCTATAGAAGTACGGGATATCGAGGAAATTAACCGGCAGCTGGGGCGCAGGGTGACCCTGTGGGATAACTATCCAGTCAACGATGGGGCAGAGCGCAGCAACTTTCTTTACACCAGTAAGTTATCTGGGCGCCCCGCATCACTGCGACCTTTGATCAATGGGCACTTGTGCAATCCTATGAACCAGGGAGTGCTGTCCCTGCCTGCCCTAAGTGGCTTGGCCGGGCTTTACGGTAACGCCGGGCTTGATGAAGATGCGCTGCGCAGTGCACTGGGACTCCGTACCTGGGAGCGTTTGATGCTGGACCAGCGCGCATTCGAGCAAGAAGGCCTGTCAGGCATGGGAGCGGATCGCTGCCGGCAACTGGCCGCCCAGTATGCCGGACTGCCCGGCGCTGCGGCACGTGAAATTACGGAGTGGCTGCAGGGTGATTATGTCTTTGACCCCGCTTGCCTGACAGGCTGAGGCCGCCCGGTGCCAGCTTGCCAGAAACTGTTTCAGCCGACATTGGATAGTCCTCGCTAAAATCTTCTATGAAAAGCAGCTGGAATGGGCCCTGGTGGTTGATCCATCGGCCCCTTTGTGGCAGAATTCGCGCCCTTGTAGCGGCCCCCCAACTCATTGGATTTCAATTACTGCAAAGCCTTTATAATCAAAAGGTTATGTGTTTTTTGTATAGCAAGTTCTATCTGCTCGGTGGCCGAATTGTTCAATGCGGAAGTGGCGAAATTGGTATACGCGCTGGATTTAGGTTCCAGTGCCGCAAGGCGTGAGAGTTCGAGTCTCTCCTTCCGCACCAAATTAATGACCGGGTATGCTGGCGTGCGCAGCGCGAATGAGCAGCCCTTCAGCAATACGATTAAGAGGAAATAGCATGCAGGTTTCTATTGAAACGACTTCAGGTCTGGAGCGGCGTTTGACAGTGGGTGTGCCCGCGGAACGGGTGGACTTGGAAGTGGATAGTCGCCTGCAGAAAGAAGCGCGTAGCGTAAGGCTTCCAGGCTTTCGTCCGGGCAAGGTGCCGATGAAGGTTATGCGCGACCGTTTTGGCGAAGGTGTACGCCAGCAGGTTCTCGGTGAGGTTATGAGCCAGTCCTTCCAGGAAGCGGTTATCCAGGAAAAACTGCGCCCGGCTGGCCAACCCAGCATTGAGCCGCGCAACCTGGAGGCTGGAAAAGATGTGGAGTACGTTGCGACCTTCGAGGTTTTCCCCGATGTTGAAGTGCTGGAAATGAAAGGCTTTGCGGTGGAAAAACCGGTGGCAGATGTCAAGGACGAGGATGTCGATAATATTATCGAGGTCTTCTGTAAGCAGCAGGGCAACTGGGAGCCCGTTGAGCGTGCTGCAGTCGATGGTGACAAGGTCAACATTGACTATGTCGGTACTCGTGACGGAGAAGAGTTTGAAGGTGGTACTGCGCAGGACAGTGAGCTGGAACTTGGCTCCGGGCGTATGATACCGGGATTTGAAGATGGCGTTGCCGGTATGAAGGCGGGCGATGAGAAGACGCTGGCCCTGAGTTTCCCCGATGAGTACCACAATGAGGAACTCAAAGGCGCGGCGGTAGAGTTCAAGATTACGCTAAACAGCGTGCTAGAGCTGACTCCCGCTCCTGTTGACGAGGCGCTTTTTGCGCAATATGGCGTGGCGGACGGCGGTGAAGAGCAGTTTCGCAAGGAAGTGGCTGACAACATGGCGCGCGAACTGAAGAACGCCGTGGAGGCTAAAGTAAAGCAGCAGGTAATGGATGCAGTGCTGGAAACCCACCAGTCACTGGAAGTTCCCCAGTCGCTTGTTGACCAGGAAGTTGGCGTAATGCGCCAGCAGATGTTTCAGCAGTTCGGCGGCGCCGGTAACCAGGACCTCGATCTGGAATCACTGCTTCCCGACACGATGTTCACAGAGAATGCCGAACGCAGGGTCAAGTTGGGCCTGGTAATGGCCGAGATCATTGCTGCAAATGAAATCAGGGCGGACGGTGAGAAAGTGCGTGGTACTATTGAGGAAATGGCGTCTACCTACGAGAATCCGCAGGAAGTAATCGATCATTACTATTCCAGCCAGGAACAGCTGTCGGCAGTAGAGTCCAAGGTGCTGGAAGACCAGGTGGTTGAAAAACTCCTGGAAAGCGCCAATATTACAGAGAATCAATGCAGCTATCAGGACGCTATCAGCCAGGATCAACAGGCTTAGTTCTGCAGGCGCCCGGCGAGCAGTCGCTCGGACACTAACACAACATCCATAAGGGGCGGTGCTCATGCCAATTGAATTCGACGGGCAGAACAAACATACGATCAACAACCTGGGCCTGGTGCCTATGGTGGTGGAACAGACTGCTCGAGGCGAGCGCTCATACGACATCTACTCCAGGCTGTTGAAAGAGCGGGTCATCTTTGCGGTGGGCCAAGTGGAAGACCACATGGCCAACCTGATTGTGGCCCAGCTGTTGTTTCTCGAATCGGAGAACCCGGACAAGGACATCCATCTGTACATTAATTCCCCGGGCGGATCGGTAACGGCGGGATTGTCGATCTACGACACCATGCAATTTATCAAGCCTGACGTGAGCACGATGTGTATCGGCCAGGCGGCTTCAATGGGAGCCTTTTTGTTGGGTGGCGGGGCTGCCGGGAAGCGTTTCTGCCTGCCCAATGCTCGTACCATGATCCACCAGCCCAGTGGCGGCGCCCAGGGCCAGGCCACCGACATTGAAATCCAGGCGAAGGAAATCCTTATCATCCGCAAGCGCTTGAACGAGTTGATGGCTGTCCATACAGGGCAGAGTCTGGAAGTCATCGAGCGCGACACTGAGAGGGACCGATTCATGGATGCTGAGCAGAGCAAGGAATACGGTCTGGTGGACGAGGTTGTCAGCAGTCGGGTAAGCACCGCAGTTTAAGTGTAAATAACGTGATTTAGTTCCTATTGGGACTTGCAAATAACGCCCAAAAACATCATCTTAAGACCATCTGATGATGAAACGGGCACTTTAAGGGGCGTAGGGCAGCGGGATGAGCGACGAAACCACGAATTCGGGTGATGATGGCGGCAAGCTGCTGTACTGCTCGTTCTGCGGTAAGAGCCAGCATGAGGTCCGTAAACTGATTGCGGGCCCCTCTGTATTTATTTGCGATGAATGTGTCGACCTTTGTAACGACATCATCCGCGAAGAGGTTCAGGAGAGCACTAATAGCGCAGATCAGGATCACCTGCCGGTACCCCATGAAATCAAAGCCATTCTCGATGAGTATGTGATTGGCCAGCAGAGGGCAAAAAAGGTCCTGGCCGTTGCGGTCTATAATCACTATAAGCGTTTGCGTCACAGTCAGGGTCGCGAGGATGTGGAGCTTGGCAAGAGTAATATCCTGCTGGTCGGTCCTACTGGTAGCGGCAAGACCCTGTTGGCGGAAACTTTGGCCCGTCTTCTGGACGTGCCATTTACAATCGCGGATGCGACTACTCTGACCGAGGCAGGATATGTCGGTGAGGATGTAGAAAATATCATCCAGAAGCTTCTGCAGAAGTGCGATTACGATGTAGAAAAGGCCCAGGTGGGGATTGTCTACATCGATGAAATTGACAAGATTTCCCGCAAGTCTGATAACCCGTCCATCACCCGCGATGTTTCCGGCGAGGGCGTGCAGCAGGCTCTACTCAAGCTGATAGAGGGAACAGTCGCTTCTGTTCCTCCCCAGGGGGGCCGCAAGCATCCGCAGCAGGAGTTTTTACAGGTAGATACCTCGAATATCCTGTTCATTTGCGGCGGTGCGTTCGCCGGTCTGGAGAAGGTGATTCGCAACCGTTCAGAGAAGGGCGGCATCGGCTTTGGGGCGGAAGTTAAAAGCAAGGATGAGAACAGCAATGTCGGTGAAGTGCTGTCTCAGCTGGAGCCGGAGGATCTTGTCCAATACGGTCTGATTCCTGAGTTTGTAGGCCGTTTGCCGGTTATTGCCACTTTGGAAGAACTCGATGTGGACGCCCTGGTGCAAATATTGACCGAGCCCAAAAACGCCCTGACCAAGCAGTACAGTAAGCTGTTTGATATGGAAGGGGTTGAGGTTGATTTTCGCGAGGACGGCTTGAGAGCCATAGCCGAGAAGGGTATGGAGCGTAAGACTGGCGCGCGAGGCCTTCGTTCAATTCTCGAAGGTGTCTTGCTGGACTCCATGTACAATATCCCCTCTCGGGATGACGTCAGTAAAGTTGTCATTGATGAGTCGGTTATTCGTGGCGATTCTGAGCCCCTGCTCGTCTACCAGAACAGCGAACCTGCTGCCCGGGCAGCTTCTACCGATGAGTAGGGGTTGGCTGCTCTAGCCAACCGTTGCGCTTTTGACGCCAGCGGCATCACTCCTATATAAGGTGCTGTAGGCTTGTTTTTTCGGGAACAGACCCCAAATACAGGCACTATAGTCAAAATTCTGCCAAAACCCGGAGATATTTATGGGTTCCTCTGCCGTTACTGAACTACCTCTTTTACCGCTGCGGGATGTAGTCGTCTATCCCCATATGGTGTTACCGCTGTTTGTCGGGCGGGAAAAGTCTATCGAGGCCCTGGAAGATGCCATGGCCAATGATAAGCAGGTCTTATTGGTCGCGCAGCGTAACGCTGCAGATGACGATCCGGCGGCCGACGATATTTACCAGGTTGGAACTGTCTCCAATATCCTGCAGTTGCTCAAGCTTCCCGATGGCACTATTAAAGTGCTGGTGGAAGGAGGCTATCGCGCGGCTGTCACTAAAGTGGAAGACGAGGGTGATTTTGCCGTCGCCTGTGTAAGGGAGATCGTTAGTGAAGACATTGCCGAGCAGGAAGTAGAGGCATTACTGCGATCTACCATTGCGCAATTTGAAAAATATGTAAATTTGAGCAAGAAGGTTCCTGCGGAAGTTTTGACCTCCCTGACCGGGATTGAAGAGCCGGGGCGCCTGGCTGATACGATTGCCGCACACATGAGTGTCGATCTGGAAGAAAAGCAGCATATCCTCGAAATATCGGGAATTCGTGCGCGGCTTGAGCACCTCATGGGTTTGATGGAGGCGGAAATCGACCTGTTCCAGGTGGAGAAACGCATTCGCGGGCGCGTCAAGAAGCAGATGGAAAAAAGCCAGCGTGAGTACTACCTGAATGAGCAGATGAAAGCGATTCAGAAGGAGCTGGGGGACCTCGATGAGGCACCCAACGAACTCGATGAATTGCAGGCCCGCATTGACGAGGCCAAGATGCCTGAGGAAGCACACGACAAGTCCCTGTCGGAATTAGGTAAATTGAAAATGATGTCGCCGATGTCGGCAGAGGCTTCGGTAGTTCGAAGCTATATAGATTGGATGGTCAGTGTGCCGTGGACCAAGCGGAGCAAGGTCAAGCATGACCTGAAGCGCGCGGCGACAATTCTCGACGAAGATCACTACGGTCTGGAGGAAGTGAAGGACCGTATTCTGGAATACCTCGCTGTGCAAAAGCGGGTGCGGAAGGTTAAAGGCCCTGTATTGTGCCTGGTCGGCCCGCCGGGTGTAGGTAAAACCTCCCTGGGCGAATCGATAGCGCGAGCCACCAACCGAAAGTTCGTTCGTATGGCCCTTGGTGGTGTGCGGGACGAAGCGGAGATTCGCGGTCACCGGCGCACCTATATCGGGTCTATGCCGGGAAAACTGCTGCAGAAGATGTCCAAAGCAGGTGTAAAGAATCCCCTGTTTTTGCTGGATGAGATCGACAAGATGGGGATGGACCATCGGGGTGATCCCGCATCGGCCATGCTGGAAGTGCTCGATCCAGAGCAAAACCACGCGTTCAATGATCACTACCTGGAGGTTGATTATGACCTCTCCGATGTGATGTTCGTGTGCACATCGAACACCATGAATATCCCTGGGCCACTGCTGGACCGCATGGAAGTGATACGCATTCCCGGTTATACCGAAGATGAGAAACTCAACATTGCCGAGCGCTACCTCATTCCAAAGCAATTAAAGCTCAACGGCCTGAAAAAAGACGAGCTGTTCATTGCCCAGGATCTTGTGGTGGATATTATTCGCTATTACACGCGGGAGGCCGGGGTGCGCTCCCTGGAGCGGGAAATAGCCAAAGTTTGTCGCAAGATGGTGAAGGCTTTTACCCTGGGTGAAGTACCCGGTGGCGCCACGGTTACTGCCGAGACGCTGCCAGACCTGGTGGGTGTGAGGAAATACAATTACGGTATCGCTGAGGAAGAAAACAAAATCGGCCAGGTTACCGGTTTGGCGTGGACTTCGGTTGGCGGCGAGCTGCTCACCATCGAGGCAGTATCTGTCGCC
>CBDTVJ010000075.1:0-12130 GCA_965363655.1 uncultured Halieaceae bacterium
CGCCGTATTTACGATCCCGGGTAAGACCGGGAAAATTGGCCACCAGCGCATCCCTACTGCGAGTCAACTGGTTGAATAGCGTGGATTTACCGACATTGGGTCGCCCGACCACGGCGATCACGGGAATCATTATTCTTTCGCTGTTATCTCGTATGCAATCAACTTGCCACCGTTGCCAAAGACATACAGCACGTTGCCGTCACTTAACATATCGGCCCTGACGCCATTGCCATCCGCTTTGACCCGCCCGGCAAACTCACCGTCTACCTGCGAGATGATATGCACATAGCCTTCCAGGTCACCCACCGCCACGTAGCTGCTGACTGGCGTGGGGCGCGACAAACCCCGGTAGCCGAGGGCACCCTGGGTCCAGCGAATACCCTGTCCAGTGCGCAAATAGGCCGTGAGGGTGCCGTCTTCATCGGCCACGTAGACATTGCCAAATCCCTGGGATACACCTGAAAAGGAAGATACATCCTGCTGCCACATCTTGCGCCCGCTGGCCACATCAATGGCCACGATCCGGCCCTGGTAACTGGCCGCATACAGTTCCTTACCCACCAGTTCCATGGTGCCATCCACATCGACTATACGCTCTATTTCAGAGCGGCCCTGGGCAATCGCCACGCGAACCTCCCAGGCAATCGCACCGGTCTGCGCCTGCAATGCCAGCACCCTGCCGTTGGCAAAGCCCGCGTAAACCACGTCATTGCGCAGTATCGGCACGCTGGTACCACGCACCGTCAATACCGGCACGTTACTGTCATAGGTCCAGAGCAATTCACCGGTCTGGTAATCCAGACCCTGGAGTTTGCCATCGTAAGTCTGCGCAATGACTACATTGCCGTTACCCTGGGGTGGCGACAGCACTTCCCCACGAAGCTGGGTAGACCACTGCACTGCCCCTGAGCCAGCATCAAGTTTCATCACGAAACCCTCACTACTGCCTACAAAAAGGGCATCGCCATAGGTGCCTATGCCGCCGGACAATGACATCTCCAGGTCGGCTTTCCACCGTGTTTTCCCACCAGAGCGATCAAGCGACTTGATCTTGCCGTCTGAGGAAGCAGCAAAGATCGTATCGCCAGTCATCACCGGTTGTAACCTGTACAGGCCGTCTCCCTGGCCATTGCCCACGCCAACAGACCACAGCTTTTTGATTTTGACGGTTTGCTCTATTGACACCAATTCTACCGGCGCGGTCAGATCTTCGTCATCGGAACCAAACCAACCGGAAATCGTACTGCAGCCCGCCAGGCCAAGCGCCATGGCCAATGTGAGAAAGCGCTGGGAAATGTGCCGCATACTCCTAGCCCTCTCCGCTGTCGCCGTCATTGGCAGGCATTTCCGCCGAGTCGCCTGGCTCCTGCTCCGCCATCACCGCTGACTCCAGTTCGCGTCCGGGTACCGGTGTCAGGCTTTGCAGTTTCTGTTGCAAGGCGGGCAGGTTGATCCCCGCCCCACCGGCAGTAGCCAGCGCCAGCGCCAGATTGTAGTCTTCCCGCGCTTCATCATTGCGCCCGGCTGCCAGCAGAATATCGCCGCGAGCTGCAGCATAGGAGGCCTGGTAGGAGGAGCCGCCATCATCCTCAAGGATCGTCAACGCCTGGTCGATGTCACCAGCAGCGGCCAGCACCCTGGCCAAACGCATCTGCGCTATCTGTGCTGTATCGCTGCCAGCGCTAGCGTTGCCCAATACCCAACGCAATTGGGCCTCGGCTTCCTCCAGGTCACCCTCGGTTACCGCTATTGCAGCCATGTGCAAAGCGGCGAACTGGGCATAGGTAGTCCCTGCATAATCAGTTTTTAGCTGCTCAATCAGGGTGAGTCCCAACTGCCGCTGCTCGGGGTCTTCCACCGCGCCGACGGCTCTCAACAGTGCCTGGTAGATATTGGAGGCCTGCTCCTGTTGATTCTGCTGCTGGGACTTCCAGCCCTGCCAACCAAAGCCCACTCCCAATGCCACGATGATGGCCACGATGGTAGAGCGGCCATTTTCGTTCCACCAGCGACGCAGCGCCTCAACCTGTTCTTCTTCAGTACGATATTCTTCCACTTCTTTAATTCCTCTTACACAATCTCAAGATGCGAGCACTGCGGACAGTGTCGCTTCCAATTCACTCTCTGGCACCGTGCGCTGTTCCCCACGCTCGCCATCTTCCGAAATAGCGCGCAGGGGTTTCACCGTCACCGACTGTGCAGCCACTTCGTCTTCACCCCAGATCAGGGCTACCCGAGCACCGCTTTTATCAGCCTTTTTCATCTGGCTCTTAAAACTACCACCACCGGCATGCTGCACAATGCGCAACTGCGGCTGCTGCTGACGCAGACTTTCTGTTGCCACCAGAGCCGCCCTGTAGGACGCATCCCCAACGGCAACCACATAGACATCTGTGCGCGGTTCTGGCGAGGCCAGGCCCGCCTCCAACAGCAGTAGCACCAGCCGCTCCATGCCCATAGCGAAACCAACGGCGGGTGTCGGCTTACCGCCCAACTGCTCAACCAGGCCGTCATAACGCCCGCCGGCGCAGACAGTTCCCTGTGCTCCCAACTGGTTGGTAACCCATTCGAATACTGTTTTGTTGTAGTAATCCAGGCCGCGCACCAGGCGCCTGTTTACCACGTAGGAAACACCGGCCGCCTGCAACAGCTCACACAGGCGTGCGAAGTCACTATTGGACTCTTCGTCCATGTAGTCTTCCAGGCCAGGCGCACCGTCCAGTAATGCCTGGGTTTCAGCATTTTTACTGTCCAGGATGCGCAAGGGGTTACTGTGCAAACGACGCTGGCTATCTTCATCCAGCGCATCATGGTGCTGCTGTAAATAATCAACCAGGGCGCTGCGATACGCTTTTCTCGCCTCGGCGCTACCTATGCTATTGAGCTGCAATTCAACACTGTCATCCAGTCCCAGTTCGCGCCACAACCTGGCGGACATCAGGATCACTTCCGCATCCATATCCGGAGTAGAAATACCGAAGGACTCTATCCCGATCTGGTGGAACTGTCGCTGACGGCCCTTTTGCGGCCGCTCGTAACGAAACATCGGGCCGGCATACCACAGGCGCTGGGGAACATTCAAAATACCCTGTTGGATAGCCGCGCGTACACAACCGGCTGTTCCCTCCGGGCGCAGGGTCATGCTGTCACCATTGCGATCATCGAAGGTATACATTTCTTTCTCGACGATATCGGTGACTTCACCGATAGAGCGACTGAACAAGGCCGTTTTTTCAGCCACGGGCAAACGTATCTCACCATAGCCATAGCTGGCCAACACACGGGCCACCGTGCGTTCAAGAAACTGCCAGTAAGGCGTCTCCTGCGGCAGGATATCGTACATCCCCCGGATGGCTCTTAGTTCACTCACAAATTCTCCAATGCGTATCGATGCCAATCAGCTGGATGATTTGGCAATCAGTTTTTCTTCCGCTGCGGCCCGCTCTTTTTCCAGATCTGCGGCGCGTGCCCGGATAACCTCCTCCAGGTGATCGACGAAATCTTCATTGCTAACCTTGTGGTCAGGCTCCCCGGCAACATAAATCAGGTTACTGGGCGTGGCACCCGTGAGCCCCACATCAGCCTCGCGCGCTTCACCCGGGCCATTGACGATGCAGCCAATGACGGCGACATCCATCGGAGTACGGATATCCTCGAGTCTCTGTTCCAGGATATTCATGGTACCCACCACATCAAAATTCTGCCGCGAACAGCTGGGGCAGGCAATAAAATTGATGCCATTGGCGCGCAGCTTCAGGCTTTTGAGGATATCAAAGCCGACTTTCACTTCTTCCACCGGATCAGCCGCAAGCGACACCCGCAGGGTATCGCCAATACCATCCATCAACAACATTCCCAGGCCCACAGAAGACTTTACCGTGCCACCGCGCAAGCCACCTGCCTCGGTAATACCAAGATGCAAGGGCTGCTCAATCTGCCTGGCCAGCAAGCGATAAGCCTCCACCGCCATAAACACGCCGGAAGCCTTCACGCTGACTTTGAAATCCTGGTAGTCAAACTTGTCGAGAATATCCACGTGATGCAGGGCCGACTCGACCAGCGCCTCCGGCGTAGGTTCGCCGTATTTGCGCTGTAATTCCTTACCCAGTGAACCCGCATTTACACCTATACGAATCGGTATACCCTTGTCCCGGGCACTATCAACAACCTCGCGCACCTTGTCATCGCGGCCGATATTACCCGGGTTGATACGCAGGCAATCCACACCATATTCAGCAACCTTAAGCGCAATCTTATGGTCAAAATGAATATCGGCCACCAACGGCACCGTCACCTGCTGCCGAATTTTGCGAAAGGCTTCGGCGGCGTCCATGCTGGGAACAGAAACCCTGACAATATCGGCGCCGGCATCCTGAATTGCACGCACCTGTGCCACTGTGGCCGCCACATCGCAGGTATCGGTATTGGTCATGCTCTGCACACTGATCGGGGCATCACCACCAACGGGCACATCACCCACAAATATCTGCCGGGATACGCGGCGCTTGATAGGAGATTCAGCGTTCATTGGTCACCTCCCAAAGCTGTCGGCTGCTGTTCCTCAAACAGGGGCGCCTGCAGGGGCGCCTGCAGGGGCGCCTGCAGGGGCGCCTGGCTATAATCTGTCAAGGGATTGCGGCTACGGTCACCCTGCCACCACCAAAGTACAAAAACCAGCAACAGCAGCACACCCAAGCCAATAGCCACCCCGACACCGGTGTGTTGCAACTGTAAGGGCCTGGTCTCTATACGTTTCTTGCGACCCTGATCTGGTCGGCTCTCGCTTAACTGGTCAAACAGGGGCAGCAACTCCTCCTCTTGAATACCCAGCAGCCTGCCATAGGCTTTGACATAACCGCGCGCAAAGGGCGGACTGCGCAACGCCTGGTAATCATCCCGTTCCAGAATACTCACGTAGTCGGGCATCAGGTTGAGACGGTCGGCAGCCTCCCGCGCACTCATATCCTGCGCCTCCCTGGCGGCTCTTAGCATTGTGCCCGGCGTGGTAAAGGCATCAACCTGGCGCTGTGGCTCACTGATCACTTTGTTCTGTCCGTTTATAGGCCTGGTACTCGGCGGAATTCGGGAACCGACTGGTCAGGGCCAGGGCATAGCTCGCCTCGGCGTCACGGTCCCCCATGGCCTGCGCCAAACGGATTCCCAGCCACAAGCCACGGGCGGACTGCTGCTTGGCGACACGCTTGTACGTGTCGTAATACTGGATGGCTGTGCCATAATCTCCCGCATCGTAGCGAATGCTGGCGAGTTCCAGCAGCGAAATTTTATTGGTGCGGTCCATTGTCAGCGCTGTTCTAAAGGCCTCCTCAGCCCCGACCGGGTCGAATAATTGTTGTCGACATAATCCAAGAAAGACAAATGCCCTGGGTCTCGAAGGATAAAGTGTATCTTTAACCACATAGCCTAATTGCTTCTCTGCCTCGGCATAGCGCTCCTGCACAAACAAAAACGCCGCGTAGTTGTTACGACAGCGCGAGCACTTGCTATCCAACTTTATGGCTTTTTTAAAGTGCTCCTCAGCGAGCTGGTTCTCGCCCGATTGTTGATATAACAAGCCATATGCCTCATAGACAGAAGCACTATTGGGATCGATGTCCTTGGCAAGCTGCAGGTTTAATGTGGCTCTTTCCCAATTACCGTCTCTTATATATTGCCTCGCCAGTGTAACCCTTTGATCCAGGGCTTTTTCCGGCGAAGCTTCCTCGGTAAAACCACCTTCAGTGGTGGTAATACAAGCACTGAGAATTGTGCCTGCCAGCAGCAGGGCAAATAGCGTTAGAACTCTCTTCATCCTGGCTTCCATTTTATACAGCACCACTAACCCACCTCTATGACTTGAGTTTCACCCGCTGCCTTATATCGCTCACTGCGCCGAGTACGGTCAACCACCTGGCCCACCAGTTGCCCGCAGGCAGCATCGATATCATCTCCGCGCGTGGTGCGAACCGTCACAATATAGCCCGCATCCACCAGCACTTGCCAGAAACGCGACACCGCATTACCACTGGGCCTGCGATAATCCGATTGATCAAAGGTATTAAACGGAATCAGGTTGATCTTGCAAGGCACATCCCGCAGGAGAACGGCTAAATCCCGGGCCTGTTCCTGCTGGTCGTTGACGCCCTGGATCAGCGTGTATTCGATGGTCACTACACGGCTCTTGTCCTTTTGCGCCGCCATATAGTTACGACAGCTTTCCAGCAGAACTGCAATCGGGTATTTGCGATTGATGGGGACCAGTTGGTCACGCAGTTCATCATTGGGTGCGTGCAGGGACACGGCCAGGGATACCTCACTGACTTCAGCCAGCCGGTCCAGGGCCGGCACAACACCGGATGTGCTCAGGGTCACCCGGCGTTTGGACAGACCGTAAGCCAGGTCCTCCAACATCAGATCCATTGCCGCCACCACATTGTCGAAATTCAGCAGGGGTTCACCCATCCCCATCATTACGACATTAGTCACCACCCGCCCATTGCCTGACTGAAAAGCGTCATAGGATTTAATCGCCAACCACACCTGGCCGATTATTTCAGCCGCACTCAGGTCACGCTGGAAGCCCTGCTTTCCCGTGGAGCAAAAACTGCAATCCAGGCTGCAGCCAACCTGTGAGGACACACAAAGGGTCGCCCGCTTGCCCGCGGGGATGAGAACGGTTTCCACCAGGCCACCGCCCTCCACCCGAATCGCCCACTTGCGTGTGCCATCGCTGGAGTCCTGCTGACTGACAATTTCCGGCGGACGCACCTCTGCAATCTCCAGCAGCTTTTCGCGTAGCGCCTTGCCCAGATTGTTCATATCCTCAATCCGGGTAACACCCGCGTGGTGTATCCACTTCAGTACCTGTTGCGCGCGGAACTTCTTCTCACCAATATCGAGAAAATACTGTTCCATCTGCGCCCGGGACAAACCCATGAGGTTTACCCGTGGCGGCTGCTGACCTGGCGGCTGCGTGCTGGCAAGAGTAGTCATGATGAAAAACCGGGCATCCTATGCCTAGCGCTCGCAGAGCTCGCTGGCGGCGAAGAAATAGGCAATTTCGCGTGCGGCAGATTCTGCAGAGTCGGAGCCGTGTACGGCATTGGCATCAATGGAAGATGCAAAGTCAGCGCGGATTGTTCCCTCAGCGGCTTCCTGGGGATTGGTGGCCCCCATCAACTCGCGGTTCTTGGCGATAGCGCCCTCGCCTTCCAATACCTGGACCACCACCGGGCCAGAAGTCATAAACTCGATCAAGGCCGGAAAGAAGGGGCGCTCTTTGTGCTCAGCGTAGAAACCACCGGCAACCGCATCACTCAATTGCAACATTCTTGAGGCGACGATCTGCAGGTCATTGGTCTCAAATCGTGAATAAATCTTACCGATAATATTCTTGCCTACGGCATCGGGCTTGATGATGGACAGGGTACGTTCTACAGCCATGGGATATCTCCAGACAGGGTCAATATAAGAAGCGCGCAATTATACGGACTTTGGCCCTTCGTTTCATCCTGAAATGGAGCTCAGAGCCAGATTCTTTTTCTATTAAATCAGGAGCTTACAAAGGGGTGGGGCAAATGGGGAATATTTCAGGCTAATCCTGGATCAGCGCCAGACCTTATAGCGTCAAAGCGTGGCGAAATTACCGGTAGAGGCAGCTAAGCCGGCTCTTCAATCCTGCTCTTCAATCCAGGCCGCCTGTATCGCTTCAAGGATCTTCTCGCCGCAGTGATCGGGTTCGCCCGCAAAACCCGGCAGCGCCAGCACCCAGTTCCTCAAATCCACGAAATTGATGGCCAGCGGGTCCACATCCGGGTGGGCCTCGAGCAACTCGATCGCGATATCGGTAATATCTGTCCACTGCATGGTAGTGCTCCTGATCAGTGCTGTTCAGAGACCATATTGATGGTGTATCGGGGGATTTCCACGACCAGCTCTTCCTCGGCAACTATGGCCTGGCAACTGAGGCGGGAATCTGGCTCCAGGCCCCAGGCCATGTCCAGGTAATCGTCCTCGAGTTCATCCGGGTCTGCCAGGGAGTCGTAACCCTCGCGCACAATGATATGGCAAGTGGTGCAGGCACAGGACATTTCACAGGCGTGTTCGATTTCGATGTCATTGCGCAACAGGGCCCGACAAACACTCTCTCCTGGTGCAGCCTCTATAACTACGCCCTCCGGGCAGAGGTTTTCATTGGGCAGTACCACTATTCGTGTCATTCCATTACCTCATTATCGAGCGCATCCAGGGACTTGCCCGCCAACGCCTCTCGAATACTCTTGTCCATACGCCTGGCCGCAAACGTTTCACTCTGGCGGCCCAGCCGGTCCGTCAGGGTTTTGATTACGGCGATATCCTCGCCCTCGAGCGTGGCCTGTAATTCCGCCATTTGCCCGGCGAGAACCTCTCGTTCCTCGCTGTCCAGCAGCGCCGCTCCGTCAGCCTCTATTGCAGCGTTCAAGCCATCCAACAGCTGCCACGCAGAGAGGCGCTGTTCCGCAAGCTGGCGGGCCGCCTTATCCTCTGTGGCATGACTGAAAGAGGCCTGCAGCATGCCGGTAATCTCATCGTCACTCAAACCAAAGGAGGGTTTCACGGTGATACTGGCCTCGGAACCCGTGGTCTCTTCCTGTGCGCTTACATTCAGCAAGCCGTCCGCATCCACCTGGAATGTCACGGTGATCCGCGCCGCTCCCGCCACCATGGGCGGTATCCCGCGCAGTTCAAAACGCGCCAGGGAACGACTATCTGAAACCAGCTCGCGCTCGCCCTGTAAAATATGCAAGGCAAGAGCAGTTTGCCCATCCTTGTAGGTAGTGAATTCCTGGGCGCGACTCACCGGTATGGTGGTGTTGCGTGGCACGATTTTCTCTACCAGGCCACCCATGGTCTCGATCCCCAGGGAAAGGGGAATAACGTCGAGCAGCAACAGGTCCCCTTCCGGGCGGTTACCCGCGAGGATATCCGCCTGTATGGCCGCACCGATCGCCACCACCTGGTCTGGATCTATATCCGCCAATGGCTCGCGCTCGAAAAAATCGGCTACCGCAGAGCGCACCAGTGGCACCCGCGTAGACCCACCGACCATGACAATATTGTCCACACGATCATCGAGCTGCGCATCGCGCAGGCAACGACGACAGGCGCGCAAAGTGTGTTTCACCAGGGGCTGAACCAATTCCTCAAACACATCCCTGGGTAGCGTAATCGTGCCACCAGCGGGCGTTATTCCATCGAGGTCGATTTCGACAGTTGGAACAGCAGACAGTCTTTCCTTGGCATCGCGGGCAGCAGCCTGCAATTGCCGAAAAGCACCGGCTTCCAGCTCAGGCCCACCGCATTCACGCAATACCCAATCTGCCAGCGCCGCATCAAAATCATCACCACCCAGGGCAGTATCACCACCGGTGGCCAGCACCTCGAACACGCCATGGTGCAGGCGCAGGATGGAGATATCGAAAGTGCCCCCGCCGAGATCATAAACCGCTATAACACCCTCTTCCGCCGTATCCAGCCCGTAGGCTACGGCAGCGGCCGTTGGCTCATTCAGCAAGCGCAATACGGGAAGTCCCGCGAGTGTTGCCGCATCCTTGGTGGCCTGCCGCTGGGCTTCATCGAAATAGGCCGGCACTGTGATCACCGCGCCCTCTATATCGCCACCGAGGGTATTCACCGCTCGCTTGTTCAGTAGCGCGAGGATTTCGGCCGAAGCCTGAACGGGGCTAATTTCCCCAGCGTTGGTGAGAAAGCGCACCATGCCCTCTTCACCGTCTGCCAGGTGATAGTGAGAACGCCGGGCGTCCTCTGCGGCGTCATCACGGCCCCGCCCCATAAAGCGCTTTACCGACATCAAGGTATCGGCGGGATGCTTTGCAGCGAGCGCGATTGCAGCAGCACCGACCACAACAGCTTGTGGATCGGTATAGTTAACCACGGAGGGCAGCATAACCGCCCCCTCTTCATCGGGTAGCGCTGTCGCCCTGCCACCACGCACCGTGGCAACAAGGGAATTGGTCGTACCCAGGTCGATACCCACCGCCCGTTTGAGTTGGTGTGGCAGAGGCGATTGCCCCGGTTCGGCGATTTGCAGTAGTGCCATATTCGCTGGGGCCTAGTTGTCCATTAAATCAGATTCAATCTGCTCGGCTTCCCGCAGCAGTTTATCCAGGTACTGCATTTTGACACAGGCGGCTGCGGCTGCGGGTAGTTCACCCTGCGTATATGCGGTTGAAAATTGCTTCTGGTACAGCGTAATATCATCGTTGATTTCAGCCACCACGTGGTCAAGCACCGGGTCTGGATCCATCAATTCAGCCATTGATTCCAGTTTCTCCCGCAAGTCCATCTGCATAATGAGAAACCCACCATCTATTTGCTGCCCGGATATCTCTTTTGCACCAAGACCGCCAAGCTCCAGCAGGTATAACGCTCTGGCAAGCGGTCTACGCAGCGTGCTGTAGGCCTCGTTAACCAGCGCCGAGTACTGTACTGCAAGACGCTGTTCGTGGTCCGATGCACTGGCAAAGCGATCCGGGTGCAGCTCTCCCTGCAAGGCTCGATAGTGCTCACCCAGCTTCGCCTGATCCAGAGTAAAATCCACCGGCAGGTCAAAGAGCTGAAAATAGTTTTTGTGAAAGTCAGTTAAGGGCATACGGGGGTTTTGCACCGCCGTGCTTACACGGTGAAGCTTTCCCCGCAGCCGCATTCGGCGGAGACATTGGGATTACGAAACTGCAAACCCTCGTTCAGACCCTCGCGCACGAAATCCAGCTCCGTGCCTTCCAGGTACGCCATACTCTTGGGGTCAATAAAAACCTTTACGCCGTGATCTTCAAATACCTGGTCTTCAGGAACCTGTTCATCAACAAATTCCAGCACGTAGGCCATACCGGAACAACCCGAAGTCCTTACACCCAGGCGAATACCCAGGCCTTTGCCGCGACTGGATAGCTGCCCCGCGATATGCGAGGCGGCAGATTCTGTCAGGCTAACCGCCATACTAGGGCTGGCTCCGCTTTTCCCGCAGGTCCTTGACCGCCGCCTTGATCGCATCCTCTGCCAGTACTGAACAGTGAATCTTAACCGGCGGCAAGGCCAGTTCCTCGGCGATTTCGGTATTGCGTATCTGTTCCGCTTCGTCGAGATTCTTGCCCTTTACCCATTCTGTCAGCAATGAGCTGGAGGCGATGGCCGAGCCGCAACCGTAGGTCTTGAACTTCGCGTCCTCAATCACGCCATCGTCATTGACCTTGATCTGCAGGCGCATAACATCACCACAGGCTGGTGCTCCCACCATACCAGTGCCAACACTATCGTCATCCGCGTCAAGCTTGCCCACGTTTCGTGGGTTTTCGTAGTGGTCCAGAACCTTGTCACTGTATGCCATTGTGTTACTCCTTGGGTTTTACCTAGTGGGCGGCCCATTCGATACTGTTGAGATCAACCCCATCCTGATACATATCCCACAGGGGTGAGAGCTCACGCAGTTTATCCACCGCGCCGCGCAATTGTTCTACTGCCGTATCCACGTCTTGTTCCGTGGTGAAACGACCGAAACTGAATCTCAGGGAGCTGTGTGCCAATTCGTCGTTCAGGCCCAGCGCCCGCAATACATAGGAAGGCTCCAGACTTGCCGAAGTACAGGCAGAGCCACTGGAAACTGCCAAATCCTTGAGCGACATAATCAACGACTCGCCTTCCACGAAGGCAATACTGACGTTAAGAGCGCCGGGCAGGCGGTGCTCTTCGTCGCCGTTAATGTACACTTCCTCGATGTCCTTGATGCCATCCCAAAAACGCTGCCTCAGGGACTGCAGGCGAATAGCCTCGTCCGCCATGCCAAGGCGGGCAACTTCAGCTGCTTCGCCCATACCGACTAGCTGGTGCGTAGCGAGAGTACCAGAACGCATACCGCGCTCATGGCCGCCACCGTGCATCTGTGCTTCCAGGCGTACCCGGGGCTTGCGCCTCACGAACAGGGCGCCAACACCCTTGGGGCCGTACATCTTGTGGCCAGACATGGACAGGAGATCGACTTTCATCTGCTCCATATCGATAACAATCTTGCCAGCACTCTGCGCCGCATCAACGTGAAACAGGACTCCCGCAGCACGCGTCACTTCACCTATGCCGG
>CBDTVJ010000076.1:0-12046 GCA_965363655.1 uncultured Halieaceae bacterium
TGATTTTCCCAGCGGGGCGCAGTTAAAACAGATTCCCCTGCAGGCATCCGGTGAGTACGATTTTGAATTGCTCAGCCTGACCCTGCAGGAGGTAAAACGCCAGCTGCGTGAGAAGGGTGTGGAAAAACAGGCGATCACACTGTTGCCAACACCGGATATTGACTACCAGACGATCGTAACTGTCATGGATACCGTGCGATCCTTCAAGGCTGTGGTGGTGGCATCGGTGGTGGATGCCGCCCTGTTTCCCGAAATATCGTTTGGCGACGCGCCGCTGCTTGCAGTGGGGGATGCGGGATGAGTTCTTCCCTGCGCTCGCGCCGCATGGCGCGCAATCACCAGCGTATGACCCGGCAGCCCCGGCTGAACCTGGTGGCCTTGATGGACATCTTCACCATTCTGGTGCTGTTTCTCATGGTCAATAACGGTGATGTAGAAGTGCTGCAGCCTGACCGCAACATCACCCTTCCGGAATCCGTCTCCGAGCAGCGGCCGGAACTGGCACTGACAATCAAGATTACCACCGACCATATTCTCCTTGAGGGTCGCAGCATCCAGGGTATCGATGCCGCGCTGGCGCAGCAGGAGACGTCGCTGCAGGCTTTAGGCCAGGAATTACGCGACCAGGCTTCGCGAGAGCCCGAACTGGCCCAACGGGAGCGGGACCTGGGTCGCGCCGTCATTATCATGGGTGACCAGAACACGCCTTACAAACTGCTCAAGCGCATCATGACGACTTGTGCGGAAGCGGGCTACCGGAACCTATCCCTGGCCGTTAACAGCAAGTCGCCGGCAGCGGTCGAGCAACCGAAGCTGGTGTCGCGCAGTGGTTAGCGTATGTCCGTAATGACCTCAAGCCCTGAGTTACTGCTGCCCTGGGAGTCCACTGTTGAGGGGGATCGTCGTTTCCTAAGGGTGTTGCGCAACACACTGCTGGTGCTGGCCCTGTTCGCTATCGTAGTACCACTGCTGCCGGTGCCTGAACTAACGACAGGGCAACGGGAGGAAGTGCCTGCACAGCTGGCACGTATCATCCTGGAAAAGAAAACTCTCACGGAGCCGTTCAAGCCCCTGCCCAGGCCTGCACAGGAAAAGCCGGAATTCCCGGAACCGGAGGAGACGGTCAGGCAAAAACCGCGTGATAAGCCAAAACCAGTGGATCAGCTGGAGCAGGCGCGCAAGGTCGCCGCGGTGTCGGGTTTGCTCGCCTTTCAGGACGACCTGAGTGACATGCGCGATAGCATTGATGTGAATACACTTAACCAGGCACAACTGCGTCGCGGGCAGGCGAGCGCAGCCACTACCGAGCGTTCGATTGTTACCAGCGGCATACCCGCCGATAGCGGCGGCATCAGGACCAGCGCACTTAGCCGTGATACCGGTGGAGCTGCGCTATCGGGCCGAGAGACCACGCAGGTGCAAAATACTATTGCCAGTAAAGCCACTAAAACCGGGAAAAGCCAGGCGGAGACGCCCGGTGGACGCTCGGATGAGTCGATTCGCCGGGTCATGGACGGTAACAAAGGCCCTATATTTGCTATCTATAACAGGGCGTTGCGTAAGGACCCGCTGCTGCAGGGCAAGCTGGTATTTGAGATGGTGATTGATCCAGCTGGCGGCGTTATGCAGATAACGCTGGTGTCCAGTGAACTCTCTGACCCCTTGACCAGCAAGATTTTGTCTCGCATCAGGCTGATTAATTTCGGGGCGGAAGACGTGAACAGCACGCATGTAAATTATTCTTTGGACTTTTTAACGCACAGCTAAGGGTGGGAGGCGAGGATAGATTCAGTTGCTGCGCGATACGGCTGCGACTTCTCCTGTATCACTGGGCTGAGCTATCTTCCCACGCCCTTTGCGGTTCCAGTTCTCTACTGCATCGACTTTTTCAGCTAGCAATTCCCTTCGGCACTTTCGTCATCCTTGGCATGCTGTATTCGATCAAAGATTTCTTCGCGATGGACGGCAATCTCCCGCGGGGCGTCAATAGCGATCCTGACTTGATTGCCTTTGATGCCCAGGACAGTGATCGTAACGTCATCACCAATCTTCAAGCTTTCACCAGCTCTCCTGGATAGAATTAACATCTTGTTGCCTCGTTTATGCAGTTACCACTTAAGTATAGCATTATTACTCCAGGTACTCGGGCGGCAACCGCCGTTCCAGTACCCGAAATACAGTGCCTCGCCGCAAGCGACATAGTCGACTTCATAGCCGAGACCAGTCATCAGGCTGGCGAGTAGCTCGGCACTAGCGGCGTCGGGCTGAGCTGGGTACCATGCTGCTGTCTACAGGACGGTCGGATGTCGCTTTGTTACTCATGGTGTGAGCTCTTGTGTAAAGCAGAGTAGCGGGGCTGGTCAATCGCCAGCTGTCCAGCCACCGTCTGCCGCAGGTGTTCCGCCAGGCCCGGGGTGTTGAGAGGGAAGTCGCCCCGCAGGCGGTGTACCAGTGCCCAGCGCAGTGTATCGATATCCCCCTGTTGCCCGAGTAAGGCTTGGAGGCGGAGTTGTTCCTGGGTGGCCAGTTGCTGGCCGTACTGGAACTCCCGCTGGGCGATACCCAGGGAGTTGGCGGCGACCCGCGCCAGAAATCCGTTGTGTGGATCGAGCTGTGTCGCTACTTCCTCCTTGAGGAAATTCGCTACTCCTTCAAGCAACTCGGCCTGCATGGGCAGCTGTGTACCCGCAGCGATGCTGCGCTCCATCGACGGCAGTGAAAACTCGCCGGGAATAATAAGGTTCACGCAATCCATCTGCGCCTCAGAGGAGCGTCGTCCGATCACCGGGCGCTCCAGGCTGGGAGCCTCCCCGGTGCGCCAGGCGTTGGCCATCTGCAAGGTTGCCATGGCCCACCAGAAGGAGCCGAACACCTGCCAGAAGCGCAGCTGTTCGGACGTGACCTCGATGCCTGATGTGTCGTGGTAGCCAGCCAGGAGATCATCGATCTCACCAAAGCCACCTACCGGTAGCTCACTCTTGCCGAAGCGCCAGGAGTTCACACAGAGCCAGCCCAGGTCTCTCAAGGGGTCGCCGATCTGGCTCAGTTCCCAGTCGAGTACCGCGTTGATGCCGGTGGGGGTCACCATCAGGTTGCCGTTGCGGAAATCGCCGTGCACCAGCGTCATGCGCGACTGTGCCGGGAGATTCTCCTGTAGCCAGCGCCAGGTGTAGTCGATCATTGGCACCGGCACATTGAACTCACGGTAGTACGACCAGGTTTCCTCTACCAGGGTAGCGGGCTCTACTGTTGGCAGGTCCTCCTGCAGGCCAGCGGCGCGCCAGTCCAGGGCATGGATGCGGCCCAGGATTTCACCACACGCGCGCGCCAGTTGCGGGCGGACTGCGGAAAATTCCTCCGCGCGTACGATGCGCTGGCCCAGGGTTTCACCCTCCAGCCACTCCATGATGAAACCCGCGCCCAGTTCATCACCTGGCTGCAGTACATAAACAATGTCGGGGCCGGGGATGCCGCCAGCTCCGGCCAACTGGAACAGGCGCGCTTCGGTGTCGAGACTGATACCACCCATGCTGGAGTCCGCAGCCATAGTGGGTTGCGAGCGGCGCAGTGCCAGCTGTAACTCCCGTGAGCCCGTGTTGATAGTAATGCGGTAGGTTTCCTGGCTGGCGCCGGCGGTCAGCTGCTTGCATGACTGCAGTGATTGGAAGTCCTTTAGTTCCCGGGAAAGAACGCGCGTCAGTGCACTGTCGAATGTCACAGGCATTGCGACTAACTCACCCCCTTGGGTTTGTGTTGCTTCATGATGCCAAACAGGTAACCCGCTGCGCGACGCATCTGGATTTCGTCCGCGCCCTCGGTGATGCGATAGCGGCGATGATGGCGGTAGATATGCTCAAAGGGCTTGTAGCGTGAGTAACCCATGCCACCATGCACCTGCATGGCAAAATCTGCTGCCTCACAGCACAGGCGATTGGCCTGGTAATTACAGATGGACACTTTGTCCGAAACGGAAAAGGCACCGTCGCGATCCATTAGCCAGGCGGTTTTGTGAATCAGTGCGCGCAGCATTTCACAACGGGCGTGCAGCTCCACCAGCGGAAACTGGATACCCTGGTTGGCGGACAGCGGCTTGCCAAAGGGCTTGCGCTCATTGGCGTGCTTGACGGCTTCACTTACGCAGTACTGGGCGGCACCGAGGCTGGACGCTGCCTGCCTGATACGGTTCTCATTGAAAAAATGTTGCACGATTTGCAGGCCGCGACCTTCACCGCCAAATATCGAGACGTCGGGCACCCGAACGTCGGTGAAGGTGACATGGGCGTGATCCGTCGGCATATTAAAAGTCCACAGGTACTCTTCAATATTAACCCCGGGTGTGTCCATAGGCACCAGGAAGGCGGTGATCCCGCGAGCGTCTCCCGCTTCACCGGAGGTGCGCGCCATGACCATATCCGCAGCGGCGACATGAACGCCGGTATTCCAGGTCTTTTCACCGTTGATTACCCACTCGTCGCCATCGCGTACAGCGGCGGTTTCCATGTAGGTGGCATCGGAGCCGTGCTCGGGTTCGGTAATACCGAAGGCGAAACCCTTGCTGGCGGTTTTCATACCCTCCAGCCATTCGTCTTGCTGTTGGTCGGTGCCATATTCCAGCATCAACAACAGACCAATGTTGTTGCCAACAACAGAGTGTTCATTCTGCAGGTCGTTGTGCAGGCCCAGCCCCTTTGCCGCCAGGTGCTCGCGGATGATGGCCATACCCAGGTTGTTGCCATCGCGCCCGCCGTGCTCGGCGGGGAAGGGGTAGCTGAAGATGCCGGCTGCAATGGCGAGGCGTTTTGCCTGGTGCAGTAATGCCTCCCATTCCTCGTTGGGCAGGCCGTCCCGGTGCCAGTCAGTGCGGGCGTCTTCCCGGCGATGATCGAAGAAGCGGATATTATCGCCCTGTTGCTCCAGTGGCTTGATCTTGTCCTCGATGAACTGGTCCACTTCCTCCAGGAAAGTGGCAATATCCTCCGGAATTTCGAAATCCATGGTGTCTTCTCCGCACTGTTTCAGGCGTAGCTTACGCTGCTGGCGAAAATGTTACACCCCCATGTCCACGGTAACCTGGTCTGCGTCGTCCACGGGAACGGGCTTTGCGCTGGTCGCTTACAGTGGGCTACACTGCTTGGTGTTACGGCGAACTGGATATAATCATGGCGGTAGGAAAGTGGATGCGAAGAGGTTTTCCGGCGGTGGTATTGCGCTGGGCGTCAGGCCTGCGTTTTCCAGCGTTGTTTATAGTGACGGCGCTGCTGTTTGGCCTCAACCTGTTTATTCCCGATGTCATCCCGTTTGTTGATGAACTTATTATGGGCTTGATTGCACTGTTGCTGGCAAATTGGCGTAAGCAACCTGACAAGCAGGACGAGCAAGCTTCTTGAGAAATTTAATGGGGAAAACATGATTACACTACACGGCGCATCCGCCTCACCCTTTGTGCGCAAGGTCATGGTGGTGCTGGCTTTGAAAGAGCTGCCCTATGAGCATGTTCCGGCGATGCCCTGGTCCCGCGACCCTGAGCTGGCAAAGGTCAGTCCGCTGGAGAAGGTGCCAGCACTGCAGGATGGTGATTTGACCATCGCCGATTCCAAGGTCATCTGTCGTTACCTCGAAGCGGCTTATCCGGAGATTCCCGTTTACCCGACAGAGCTTTTGCCAAGGGCCAGGGCTGACTGGTTGGAGGAATACGGTGGTACGGCACTGGCCGAGTCAGCGGCGAGCATTTTTTTCCACCGCGTTATGCGGCCCATGATGTTCAAGAAAGAGGTGGACGAGGAAGCGGTAGCCAAGATCACTGACAAGAAATTGCCGCCAATGCTCGATTACCTGGAGTCGGAACTGCCCGCCGACGGTTACCTGTTTGGTGACTTTGGTGCAGCCGACATGGCCCTGGTATCACCCTTCGTGAACGCCGGTTATGCGGGCTATACCATCGATGGTGAGCGTTGGCCCAAGGTTGCGGCCTTTGTCGATCGGGTTCTCTCCCACGCGGTAGTTGCGCCATTGCTGGAAGAGGAGGCGAAAGCCTTTGCTGGCCAGTCGCCTGGATGACGCAACACAGGCCCGGTTCTAGTCCAGGTCGCTGGCATCGTGCCGTTCCGCCAGCTGCTTTTCTTCCGGCCCCCAGGCCCTGTTGACGCGCAGGCCGCGCTGTACCGCAGGGCGCTCCTGTATTTGTGCAGCCCAGCGGGTGACATTCTTGTAGGATGCTACATCAAGAAACTCCTGGGCTTCATAGAGTTTCCCCAATACCAGCGCGCCGTACCATGCGTGGTTGGCGATGTCCGCGATGTTGTATTCGTCACCACACAGGTATTGCCGTGACGCCAGGTTCTGGTCCAGTACGTCGAGCTGGCGTTTCACTTCCATGGTGTAGCGATTGATGGGGTACTCCCACTTTTCCGGCGCGTAGGCATAGAAATGGCCGAAGCCGCCACCGAGATACGGTACGCTGCCCATTTGCCAGAACAGCCAGGACATGCATTCCGCCCTGGCTGCCGGTGCTGTGGGCAAAAATGCACCGCACTTCTCGGCCAGGTAAACCAGGATGGCGCCGGATTCAAATATCCGGGTGGGCGGATTAGTGCTCCTGTCCAGCAGGGCGGGAATCTTGGAGTTCGGGTTTATGGCGACAAAGTCGCTGCTGAACTGGTCGCCTTCGCTGATATCGATCAGCCAGGCATCGTATTCAGCCTCAGTTTTCCCCAGTGCGAGTAACTCCTCCAGCATTACGGTGACCTTGACGCCGTTGGGCGTGGCCAGCGAATAAAGCTGCAAGGGGTGCTTGCCCACCGGCAGTTCCTTGTCGTGTGTGGCGCCTGCGATAGGGCGGTTGATATTGGCAAATCTGCCGCCGCTTTCCGAGTCCCATTTCCAGACTTTGGCCGGAGTGTATGCTGTAGTGTCGCTCATTGGTGGTGCTCCATTACTGTCAATTGCCGGGTAACTTGTCGGATAATTTGTCGGGTGACTTGTCGGGTGACTTGTCGGGTGACTTGTTGCATGAGGTACTGGAATGACCTCGGGATAAATTGGCCAGCTGCAATTAGCTGGCCATAATTTACGGTGTTTCCACCGCCTGTTCCGCAGCAGCCTCTTGCACAGTGTCTGCGGGGGCCGGGTCAGCATTATCTACTGCAGCTTCTTCCGTGTTTTCCATGGGTGTCGCATCCACTTCAGCTGGTGCTTCTTCTATCCTGCTTAGTTTCTTGCGCAGTCCCTGCAGCGGGTAGCCGCCACTGTAGGCAATATCGGCGTGCTTGGCGGCACTCTCATAATCACCCTGATCGAAGTACATCAGTCCCAGGTTGTAGTTCACCTGCGCATTTTCTGGCTCCAGGTTGTAAGCCTGCATGTATTTGGCCTTTGATCCGATGAATTCGGAATTCCAGTGATAGTGCATGCCGTTCAGCATGTAGACCATGGGATCCTTGGGCGCGAAAAAACTGGCGCGGGTGAACAGGCACTCCATGGAGTGAATTTCATTTTTATTGTCTATTTTCGGGTAATCACGGTAGTAGCGCATCATCGTATACAGCGCCCTGTGATGGTTTGGGTAGATTCTCAAAGTCTTTGCGGCGCTCATGGCGCTTTGCTTTGGATCGCCCGTCAGGTTCTCAACGTGTGGCGGAAAATAGGAGTGTTCCACCCGCTCGAGGTGCACATGCGATGCTCGCTGGGTGTAATCCCAGGGCCCCAGTGAGTTAACGCCGCCAGTGAGCTGGCCGCCGATAATTCCGCAGTTGTTATTGTCAACCTGGTTATTGGGTGCGGCAAATACCGTACTTGCTGCGAGCAGTGCCAATAGGGGCAATGTCAGCCCGATGGAAAAATGCCTTAGCTGCTTGTTCAAAATTACGCTCTTCCTTTCTTGCCTGGTTTCGGATTTCACTGGTCTGGATGGCGCCAGCTTAAAAAGCCGGGTGTCATCCTGCGCAATACTGTTGTTGATCTTTATGCTGTGCATTACGCCAATGATTGGCACTTTAACCCGGGTACTCACTCCGTGAATCCCGAAAAGTGCCGCTTGATCGAAGCCTATCATAATTTGTCGCAAGCGCAATTCCCTTTCATCCGCAAAAATGTCCAGATAATTGCTGTCCGGGCCACCAGCGGAGGGCCCCTGGGGCTGCTTGAAATCAGTGCCTGTTCGTATGTACCGCATGGGATGATGGCCGCCGGGAGCGTGATGTGCGCACCACCGTTGAGCCGGCAGTACCATGTCGGTGGAATGTGGCATAAACTTCCGGCTCGCTCCTATTCGTCCTACAAGAGAAGATTTATGCCTATCAGCGCAATGGATGAGACCCTGGCTCACCAGACACCGGAAACGTTTGACCAGGTGAGTACCAGTGATCGGAATTTTTACGATCGTTATTATTTCAATTTGCACCCGCAGTCGGGCGAGTTTTTCATGGTGATCGGCATTGGCCAGTATCCCAATCTTGGCACGACGGACGCCTTTGCCCTTATCGTCAAGGACGGCAGGCAGTACGTGCTGCGCTGCTCCCGGGAGTTGGGCGTGGATCGCTCCGATACTACGGTGGGCCCCTTCGGTGTGGAGGTGCTGCAGCCATTACAGAGCCTGCGTTTCTATTGCGAAGACAATGAGCACGATATCAGCTTCGACCTGACCTTCGACGGGCGTGGCCCGGCGGTGGAAGAACCACGCACGGTCGCCCGCAAGGGCGCGCGCATTACTATGGATACCTCGCGCTATACGCAAATGGGACGCTGGGCAGGCTCAATCAATCTCAAGGGTGAAACAATCGCTGTCGATTATGACCAATGGCTGGGCATTCGCGATCACTCCTGGGGCATTCGACCGGTGGGTGAAGCAGAGCCACTGGGGATTCGAATCAATGAGTACATCGATAACTACGGTTTTTTCCACATTTTCGTGCCCATGCAATTCCAGGATTTTCAACTCAAGGTTTTTGTAGAAGAGAATGCCGACGGCAGCCTGATCGTGGAAGAGTGCATAAAGGTTGATAGCCTGGAGAAGGGTGGGGCGGTGCACCAGTTGGGCAAGCCCACGCACAAAATCAACTATGTCAGTGGTTCCCGGGAATTTGAATCGGCAGAGTTGCACTTCGACGATGAGCATGGCAAGCCGCTGGTGGTGAAGTGTGAAGCACTGACCTGCGCCTGCCTCGCCGCGGGCACCGGCTATGTCGCGACACCGGAATGGACCCATGGCGCCTACCAGGGAAAGTTAAAACTTGAAGCGGTGGAGTTCGATGTGAGCACAGCGCAAGCCAGGGGCGCACTGGGCCCTTTGTATGAACATATTGTCAGGTTTGAACTCAGTACCGGGGAAGTTACCTATGGCATGTTCGAGAACCTGTCCGTGGGGCATCATTTTCCCTATGGTTTCGAGTCCTTTGAGGCTGTGGCCCCCTAGGGGCTTGGGCACTAGAGCTGGCGCATTACGGCAGCGTATTTCTATGCTTGTGCTAATATATTTAAGATCCACCTGGGTTCGCGACCGAGGCAAAGAGCAATGGCAGAGAACGAAGCGTCATCATCCAATAATATGTTAGTTGAGGACGACAGGACCGGACTTGATGTCACTACCCTGCGTCGCGCGATCCAGGACAATCTTTTCTACCGCTGTGGCAATATTCCAAGGCTGGCTACACGCAATGACTATTACACGGCAGTCGCCTACACCGTGCGCGACCGCCTCATGCAGCGCTGGCTCAGCACCGCTAGCAGTTTTCTGGGTAACCCCAAGCGGGCGGTCGTTTATCTCTCCGCGGAGTACCTGCTGGGTCCGCACCTGGGCAATGCGCTGCTGAATCTCGGCATTCGCGACGAGGTGGCCGAAGCAGTGGCCTCGCTGGGCCAGGATCTTGACGATCTCGCCGATGCTGAACCTGAGCCTGGTCTTGGCAACGGTGGTCTGGGCCGTCTGGCCGCCTGCTTCATGGACTCGATGTCAACCATGGAGATTCCGGCGATTGGCTACGGATTGCGCTATGAATTCGGCATTTTCCAGCAGCGTATCGTTGACGGCTGGCAGGTCGAGCACACCGACAAGTGGTTGCGACAAACCAATCCCTGGGAGGTGATACGGCAGGAGTACAGCTACACGGTGGGGTTCGGCGGCCATACCCAGGTCCACAGGGATGAGAAAGGCCGATCCCGTGTTCACTGGCAGCCTGATGACGTGGTGCGAGGTGTTGCCTACTTTACGCCAATTCCCGGCTACAAGGTCAACTCGGTCAACATGTTACGCCTCTGGGCTGCGGAGGCGGAGGAGACCTTCGATTTCGAGAGTTTCAATGTGGGCGACTATTACGGCGCGGTGGAGCAAAAGGTGGCCTCGGAAACCCTTACCAAGGTACTTTATCCCAATGACGAGCCTGAATTTGGCAAGAAACTGAGACTGCAACAGCAGTATTTTCTCGTATCCTGCTCGCTGCAGGACTTGCTTAGATTGCACGAGCTGCGGGGCTGCGGCCCTGACAATCTGCACGAGTGTTACACCATACAGCTGAACGACACCCATCCGGCCCTTGCCATACCGGAGTTGATGCGTCTGCTACTCGATCAGTACGGGATGGATTGGGAGGCCGCCTGGGAGATAAGCTCCACAACCTTTGCCTACACCAATCACACCCTGCTGCCTGAGGCCCTTGAAACATGGCCCCTGCCGATGTTCCAGAAGTTATTACCTCGTCACCTGGAAATCATCTACGAGATCAACCACCGCTTTCTTGACGAGGTAGCAAAACGCTTTCCCGGCGATACCGTGAAGCTGGAGCGCCTGTCGCTGATCGACGAGCATGGCAACAAAGCGGTACGAATGGCCAATCTCGCTACGGTGGGCAGCTTTTCGGTCAATGGTGTTTCCGCCCTTCACACGGAGTTGCTGAAGAGCCGGGTCATGAAGGATTTTCACGAGTTCTATCCCGGTAAGTTCAACAACAAGACCAACGGCGTTACCCCACGCCGGTTTCTGGCGCTTTCCAACCCAGAGCTCGCAAAGCTTATTACCGCACAGATTGGCGAGGAGTGGATGATCGATCTGGAACAGTTGCGCAGGCTGGAGACTCTCGCCGATGACGAAGAGTTCCAGGTTCAATGGCGAGCGGTCAAGAATATGCGTAAAAAAGTCGCCGCAGAAGAGGCTCGAAAATTAATGGGTGTCGATCTGGACATCGAGTCCATGTTCGATATCCAGGTCAAGCGTATCCACGAATACAAACGGCAGCATTTAGCGGTGCTGCACCTCGTCCACCTGTACCGACAACTGAAGGAGAATCCAGGCCTGGAGATCGCCCCGCGAACAGCCATCTTTGGCGGCAAGGCTGCACCTGGATACTTTATGGCCAAGCTCATCATAAAGCTTATCAACTCAGTCGGTGCGGTGGTGAATTCAGATCCGGATAGCCGGGACAAGCTGAGAGTGGTCTTCGTCCCGAACTACAGCGTAAAAACCGCCCAGAATATATATCCTGCTGCGGATCTTTCCGAGCAGATATCAACCGCCGGTAAGGAAGCCTCGGGAACGGGCAACATGAAATTTTCGATGAACGGCGCACTCACCATCGGCACGCTCGATGGAGCCAACGTTGAGATTCGCGAGGCGGTTGGCGAAGAGAATTTTTTCCTGTTCGGTCTCACGACCGATGAAGTTCATACGCTGCAGCACCAGGGGTACCGCCCGCGCGAGCATTACGAGCAGAACCAGGCGCTTCGGGAGGCGCTGGATCTCATCTCCTCGGGACATTTTTCCGCTGGAGACAGGTCACTTTTTCGTCCCCTGATCGACAACCTACTCTATCACGATGACTATTTCGTACTGGCGGATTTTCAGTCCTACGTCGACTGCCAGGAAAGAGTGGCTCTTGCCTGGGCTGATCAACGACGCTGGACCAGGATGTCTATCCTGAACACTGCGAGGATGGGACGCTTTTCCTCTGATCGCACCATAGGCGATTACTGTCGCGATATCTGGAGAGCGACGCCGAGCCCGGTTGAGCTCGTTGATGTCGACCTGGGATGAAGTAGACAAAATTTCCTGAATGGCACA
>CBDTVJ010000077.1:0-12032 GCA_965363655.1 uncultured Halieaceae bacterium
CAGAACCAGAACCAGAACCAGAACCAGAACCAGAACCAGAACCAGAACCAGAACCTGAGCCAGAAGCAGAGCCCGCGCCAGAAGCAGAGCCCGATTTAGAGCTGGAGCTTGCATCCGAAGCCGATATCGGCTCTTCCCTGGACCCTGAACAAGAATCAGATGGGCTGGAGTTGTTGCTGGAAGCAGAACTTGATCCTGAGTCCGAGCCCGAATCCGAGCCAGAGCCAGATGCGGCTGAGATGGCAGAAGACACACCTTCAGGCAGCGAACATATCGAAGGGCGCGGCTATCTCACCGACCAGGTTGCAGAATTTGAAGCCAATGGCGGCTTTACTTTGAGAAGAAACCAGGAAGCGGCTCCAGAACAGACGCCCGCCCCTGCACAGGAACACGACGAGGAACATAAAGAGAACCAACCGGAGCCAGAGTTTCAACCAGAGTTTCAACCAGAGCCAGAGCCAGAAGGCGCGCCGGAGTCGGAGCCGCTAGTTCAGGAAGCCACCATCAACCTGCCAATGGGCGCGTGGCTGGGCTTCCACGATGGTGATACCCCGATTATGGCCAAGCTGGCCGTGCACGACCCGGAAAATGATTATTTTATTTTCGTCAACCGCCAAGGCATCAAACTACGACAGGTCGGAAGGACAGAGCTTATCAAACTGATCGACAACGGCTTGGTGGATATTCTGGAAACCAACTCGAATTTCCGTGAAGAAGTCAGTCTGAGCCGCAAAGACCAGGACAGCTGAACCGGGCGCAAGATAGCTGTCGGCGCCACAGGCGCAAACAGACCCGAGGTCATCGTCCGGAAAGTCACCGCTACCGATATTAAGAATAAAGTGCCCCAGGAGGGTGAACCATGGCAGATGTAATGTTTCGCTTCGATATGCGCCAGCCTGAAATATCCAGGATTCCGCCAGCCGATATGTACCAGGCAGCCATCGACATGTGCGCCTGGGGGGATGACAAGGGCTTTGGCAGCGTGCACCTGTCAGAGCACCACGGATCAGCGGACGGTTATTGTCCCTCTCCTCTGGTTTTCGCCTCGGCCATTGCTTCGCGCACCAGCAACATACGCATGTTTATATCGGCGCTGATCGCCCCGCTACATGACCCGGTACAACTGGCAGAGGACCTCACCGTCCTCGACATTATCAGTCGTGGCCGGGTGATCCCTATCATCAGTGGCGGCTACCGGGAAGAAGAATTCAATGCAGTAGGCAAAGAGCTCAGTGTGCGTAAACAGTACATGGATGACATTGGCCCATTCCTGAAAAAAGCCTGGGACGGAGAAACTTTTGAGTACGAGGGGCGCACCATCACTATCACTCCCGAGCCTTTCAGCCAGCCGCGGCCGATGATACTGATGGGCGGCAGTAGCAAACCCGCGGCCCGACGTGCCGCCAGGGAGGCAGATTTCTTTATACCCTCCGGCCCCGAAATCTTCGAATACTACCGGGAAGAGCTAAAAAAACTGGGAAAACCGGATCCGGGACCAATGCCCGCAGCGCCATCCACCGTTACTTTTGTCGCCGAAGACCCGGATGCTTACTGGGATAAAATTGCTGCGCATGTGCAACATGAAACCAACACCTACGCCGCATGGGCAGAAAAGGCCAAGGTATTCAGCCCCTATAAACATTATGACAATACGGATGACCTACGCAGCAGTGGCGCTTATAAGGTTTATCGCCCGCAGGAACTGATTGATGCAGCGCGCAACATGGTCAGCGCGCAGCCCCTGATGTTTCATCCGGTATGCGGAGGCATACACCCTGATCTTGCCTGGCAAAGCCTCCACCTGTTTGTAGATGAAGTAATGCCCACTCTGCAGGAAGAGGGCGTCGTCTAGATCTCAGGCAGATCTTCCTCCGCCTGCATACCCTGCAGGCTGAAGCCCATGGAGCTACCTCTTTCACTACCTTCGCCTTCCTTGGCGAACTTGATCTTCAGGCGCACGTTATTGGGAGAATCCGCATTGCGCAATGCTTCATCTTCATTGATCAGGCCCTGTTGGTAAAGCTCAAACAACGCACTGTCGAATGTCTTCATGCCGACATTTTCGGACTTCTGCATTATCTCCTTGATACCGTCGACATCCCCCTTGAGTATGAGGTCGGCAATCATGGGGGTACCCAGAAGCACCTCAATAGCGGCACAGCGTTTACCGTCCACGGTGGGAATCAAGCGCTGCGATACGATGCACTGCATGTTCATTGACAGGTCCATCAGCAACTGCGGCCGGCGCTCTTCCGGAAAGAAGTTGATGATACGGTCCAGCGCCTGGTTGGCATTGTTGGCGTGCAGTGTTGAGATACACAGGTGTCCGGTCTCGGCGAAAGCGATAGCGTGCTCCATGGTTTCACGATCGCGAATCTCGCCGATCAGAATCACATCCGGTGCCTGGCGCAAGGTATTCTTCAAAGCGTTGTGCCAGCTACGCGTATCGACACCTACTTCACGCTGGTTCACGATGGATTTCTTGTGGTTGTGCACGTACTCCACCGGATCCTCGATAGTTACAATATGCCCACTACTATTGGAGTTACGATAATCGATGAGGGCGGCCAACGAGGTCGACTTGCCAGAGCCTGTCGCTCCTACAAACAACAACAATCCGCGTTTGCGCATAACCACTTCGGTCAGGATCGGCGGCAGCTTCAGATCCTGCCAACTGGGGATATCAGCGACAATATTACGTGCCACAATACCCACTTCGTTGCGCTGTACAAAAATGTTGACGCGAAAGCGACCATAACCGGAGATGGAAATGGCGAGGTTCATCTCCAACTCCTGCTCGAACTCGGCCTGCTGCGTGGGATCCATGATCTCGTAGGCGATCTCCTTGATCTCCCCCGGCTGCAGGATGTCACTGGCGATGGGCTTGAGCTCGCCCTCAAATTTCGCACAGGGAGGGGCCCCGGTGCTCAGGTATAAATCTGAGCCGCCCTTTGTAGACAATATTTTTAACCACTCATGAATTCTCACTCGACATCCCCCTCGATTATTTTGTAGTACTTTAGCAGTTTGCAGCCCATGGACAAGTAGTGACCGTGTAGCTTGTGTAGGATTACGGCATTTCTGTCACCTGAAAGCCCCTGGACGAGGTACCGAAGTAGTAAACGACGACCACATTGTGCGCGTTTTTGGATAGTGGCTCAGTGTGTAAGCACTTCGCGCTACGGTGAATAAGACGCGTATGCATTGCTGGGACACGCCAAAAAGCGCACATCCATGTGCAGGCTCGGGTGGCGACGTCCTGTCGCCACACGGTCCCAGCAATGCATACGCGTCTTATTCCCCTCGGTAATCGGCAGTCCTATGGCACTGAGCCGCTGCCCGTGTACGCCTGAAGTAGCCAGCCTGAAACGCCAATCGTATACTGATGCCCCGTAACGCCTGTGCTCAGGAGTGAACCCTTGGACAATACGCGCCCCACCCCTCTGTTGGAAGATAGTGACAACACGCGCCGCAAGCTGGAGGCCTGGCTGTCCCAGCACCGCGGCCGGCAAGTCAGCATTCCTGAGCTCAATATTCCCGAGGCTACCGGCATGTCCAACGTGACCTTGCTGTTTGACATGCATTGGGAGGAGGATGGAAAACCCTGCAGTGAGCCGGTGGTGGCGCGCCTGCAACCGGAAATAGAGCGCCCGGTATTCCCGGATTACGACTTGAGCCTGCAATACGAAGTGATGGACCTCGTCGGCCGTCACAGCGATATACCGGTTCCCGAGCTACGCGGCCTGGAAACAGACAAATCATTACTTGGCGTGCAGTTCTACATCATGAAACGCACTGACGGCCGCATTCCCACGGATATGCCTCCTTACAACATGGACGGCTGGATGATGCATGAGACCAGCATCGAGCAGCGGCAGGCTTTATGGTGGGCGGCGGTGGACACCATGGCCCGCTATCACCAGCTGGACTACCAGGCCCTCGGCCTGGGCAAGCTGCATGAGGCTGGTAAAACACCCCTGCAACAGCAATTGAGCTACTGGCAGAATTACCTCAACTGGGCACTGGAAGGCGCCGGGCACGCCATTGGCCAGCGGGCTCTGGACTGGCTGGAGGCCAACCAGCCGCAGGATGAACCAACCGTGTTGTGCTGGGGCGACTCACGCCTGGGCAACATTATCTTCAAGGAATCCCTGGATGGCGTCGCCGCCGTACTGGACTGGGAGATGGCGGTATTGGGCAATCCGGTGCAGGACCTGGCCTGGTTCAACTACCTCGACGCTACCTTTTCCGAAGGCCTGGGCATGCCTCGGCTGGAGGGATTACCCGGCTATGAAGACACCATCCAGCACTGGGAGCAGGCCTCGGGTTTCTCCGCGCAGGACTATGACTACTACCTGGTATTCGCCAGCATGCGCTATGGCCTCATCCTGTCACGCATTATGCTGGCCACGGGACAGGAAGCCGAAGTACAGGGGAATTTCGCCTGCCAACTGCTGGAAAAATACCTGGAACACCTGACCTGAACCCTACCCGGTACGGTTATGGGCCCTGCTGTACTCTCCAGACATTGGCATATACACTTGGTGCCGTTTCAGGAACACCATCCAGTCCCGAGCTCGCTCGGCAGCTGCTGCAGACGTATGCGCAGGTCATCTTTATCGAAAGGAGCTTCCCTTGTCTTCCCATTTGCAAAATGAATTGCAGGCACTGGCGCAGCCCGACGCACTGGGGGTTCTCACCGCCATCAATCGCGGTATCGAAAAAGAGAGCCTGCGCATCACCACCGAGGGCAAACTGGCGCAAACTGCACATCCGCAGGGCCTGGGTTCGGCACTGGCACATTCCTCTATCACCACAGATTACTCAGAAGCACTACTGGAGTTCATCACACCCGTCAGCTCCAGCATTGAGGAGAGCCTGCAAACCCTGGAAAACATCCACGGCTTCGTGTACCAGCAACTGGACCAGGAGATTCTGTGGTCAGCCAGTATGCCCTGCATTGTAAGCGGCGATGCCGGCATACCGGTGGCGCAATACGGTAGCTCCAACGTGGCCCGAATGAAGACTGTGTACCGCTACGGCCTGGGCCACCGCTATGGTCGACTGATGCAGGCTATCGCCGGTATTCATTACAATTTCTCCATGCCGCAAGCCTACTGGGACATGGCATGGCAGGCGGCGGGTAGGCCTGGCAACATCACCGACTATATCAGTGAGCGTTACCTGGGCCTGATACGAAATTTCAAGCGCTACTCCTGGCTGCTGATTTATCTTTTCGGCGCATCACCCGCCGTATGCGCCAGTTTCCTGCGCGGTCGCGACAAGCACGGGCTGCAAAATTTCGATGAATCAGGCAAGAGCCTGTACCTGCCCTACGGCACAGCCCTGCGCATGGGCGACCTGGGCTACAACAGCGATGCCCAGAAAGACTTGAACGTGTGCTACAACAGCATGGGTAATTACGTCGAAACCCTGTGCAGCGCAATCATGCAAGCACACCCAGGCTACAGCGATATACCGGCTGGCCAGGACGGCGACTATCAACAGCTGAATGACAGCCTGTTACAGATCGAGAACGAATTCTACAGCCCCATACGGCCCAAGCGGGTGGCGCGTTCCGGTGAGACCCCGCTGAATGCGCTGGAAAGGGCCGGCATAGAATATATTGAAGTTCGCTGTGTCGATGTCAGCCCCTTCTCTGCCGTCGGCCTGGATGCCGGGCAGATCCGTTTTCTCGATACTTTTCTGCTGTACTGCCTGCTGGAAGAAAGCCCCGACTGCGACGACGATGAACAACATACCCAGTCCGCCAATCTGGAAGCGGTGGTCAACCGCGGGCGACAACCTGGCCTGCTGCTGGACAATGGCAGCGGTGAGATTACCCTGACCCAATGGGCGGGGGATTTGCTCGAGGCCATGCAGCCTGTGGCGGCCCTGTTTGACACCGCCTTCGATTCATCTGCTTACAGCACCAGCCTGCAACAGCAGACCGCCAAGGTAGCGGACCCGGAACTCACCCCCTCCGCGCGCATACTCAAGGAAATGCATGATCGCGACCTGCCCTTCTTTCGCCTGGCCATGGCCTACAGCGAGCAATGGGCAAGTCACTTCCGCGAACAAACCCTCGCACCCGACATACAGGCTGCCTTCGAACAGGAAGCAACACGGTCGGTGGCCGCGCAGGCTGAAATTGAGCAGTCAGACGACATCAGCTTCGAACAATACCTGCAAAGATTCTTCGCCCAGTACCAAGCGCTGTAAGGAATGAGACAGTGAATTTCCTGGCCCATTTCCACCTGGCGTGGCCCGATGAAGGCCTGGTCGCAGGGGGCCTCGAGGGGGATTATTACAAGGGTCCTCTGCGCGGCGACTTACCGCTGTCGCTGGAGCGCGGCGTCAAGCTGCATCGGGCTATCGACGCCTACACCGACAGCCATCCTGTCGTGCAACAACTGCGCCGGGAATTACCGGTGGAATTACGGCGTTATGCGGGCATTCTTATTGACCTGAGTTTTGATCACTACCTGAGTCGGCATTGGGCTCGCTATTGTGATGTTCATCTGCCCGATTTCAACAGCGGGGTTTACCGCACGCTGGTCGCCCAGCAGAATCACCTGAGCGAGGGCGCTCGCATTATGCTGGCACGCCTGCTCGAATACGATATCCTCAATCTGTACATGAAGTGGGATACCGTCCCAGCAACTGCTGCTCGCATTGGGCAGCGCTTCAAACGACACAACCCATTTCTCGAACTGGACCAGACACTGACACCGGCAAGAGATGCGATTGAGCAGGCATTCCTGGAGTTCTACCCACAGTTACAAGCATTTAGCCGGCAGCAGGCCCAGGCACTGCAGGCACCCGCTGCCATTGAAGGGTGATTGCTCTACCCGGAGAGGATTGCACTCGCTATAAAAAGCACTTAGTGTACACCGGTCGCCCTATTAACCACTTCCACAGCAAGGATTTCTACACACATGTTGCACACTCTTTCTGCACGCCTGGTTTTTTTTGGCCTTGTGCTGCTGGCCATTGTATCCATGTCGTTCGCACGATTTTACCTGGAAGCCTTTCTCGATCTGGAGGCCTGCCCACTGTGCATGAGCCAGCGGGCGTTTGTGCTGCTGTGGGGTGTCTTCGCGCTCGTCGGAGCCCTGCACAACCCGGGCGGCTGGGGCCGCAGGGTGTATGCCTCACTCTGCGGGTTGGCTGCCTTCGCCGGGGCCGCAATCGCGGCGCGCCATGTCTGGCTGCAGCAGCTGCCGGAAGACCAGGTGCCCGCCTGTGGGCCGAGCCTGGATTATATGCTGGAGACCCTCCCATTCCAGGAGACCCTCAGCATCGTACTGATGGGTGATGGCAACTGCGCGGATACGGCCTGGACATTTCTCGGTTTCAGTATTCCACAACAAACACTGGGCCTGTTCTGTGCCGCAATCCTGATTTGTTTGTGGCAAGCCGTGCGACAGTATCCCGACCGCACGCAGGAGACCTGATCGTCGCTATCTCAACCCCTGGCACAACTCACTTGACGTAACTCGAACCGGGAATGGGCTTGCTAGGGCCTTGGGGCGCATTTATAGTTGAGGCTTGGTGGAATCACTATTGAGACTTTTATCTATGCCGAACCGCAGCAACGACCCCAAACAACAATTCCAAGCTGTAGAGGAGATACTCACCCGCTGGCTCAAGGAGCGGCGCGCGGTGTTGGGCAAATACACCGAAATCGTTGTCGCGCTGGACAGCAACCTCGCAGAAGATCATCTGCAGAAACGCCAGCATGGACTGTGCGAACTGCTGGTTGACTACGTGTCAGCCGGGCACTTCGAGGTCTTTCATGAGTTGATCAATGAAGCGGAAAGTTTTGGGGACGGCAGTTGCACTCTGGCGGAAAAACTCATGCCGGCTATTGGCGACACGACAGAGGTCATCATGGCCTATGAGGAGAAGTACAGCAGTGCACACGGGCACCAGGAAAAGTTGAAACGCGACCTGTCATCTCTGGGAGAGGTGCTGGAATCACGCTTTGTAATGGAGGACCAACTGATCGCCGGCCTCCACAATCGACACCGACGCCTGGTCCAGGACCAGACGTCGCAGTCCAGCTAGCCCTACTCGGCAGCAGCCGCAGGCTCAGCGGCAGCTTCAGCCTGGCTGGGAATAGACAGCAATTCAACCTCGAACACCAGCGCCTGATTGGGGCCAATCACCTGACCGGCACCACCGGCACCGTAGGCCAGATCGGAAGGAATAGCCAATTTCCACTTTGACCCCACTGACATCATCTGCAGGGCCTCGGTCCAACCGGGGATTACCTGGTTAACGCCAAACTTAACCGGTTCACCGCGGCCGTAGGAGGAGTCAAACTCAGTTCCGTCTGCCAGGGTGCCGCGATAATGTACCTCTACCGTGTCTTCGGCGCTGGGCTTGGCGCCCTCACCCGCTTCCAGTATCTCGTACTGCAGGCCAGTCTCAGTCACCATCACACCTTCGCGGGCCGCATTTGCGGTCAGGAAAGCTGCGGATGCAGCCAGGTTGGCTTCACCTGCGACGGCAGCCGCTGCTTGCTGTTCTGCTGCGGCTCTTTCCTGGTAAGACTGCATTTCAGCGGCGATTTCCTCCTCGGTCAGGCGCGGTTCCTCGCCCTTCAGCGCATCGAACAATCCCATGGAAAAGGATTCTGCCTGCAGGGGGACACCATCGGCCAACATACGCTGACCCAGGCCATAGGCAATACCATAGCTCAAGCGATCCTCGGACGTGTCCAGGGAGGCGCTGGCCGGTGCCGCCGACTCAGGGGCGGAATCCGCTGTGGCTGCTGGTTTTTCGTTACAAGCTTGCAGGGTAAAAACGCTGACCAGAGCAAGCGGCAGTGCATACTTCTTCATAATTCGTTCCATAATAAGTCAAAAAAAAACGTGAGTACTGTAAATACTCCTGTTACCGCGAGACCCACCCGAAATCCATAAGCCAGCCCTCGGCAGGCGTTAACGCGAAACCGGGTACTGTCCGTCAGAGTCCGTAAGAAGAGCAAGAGACGCAGTGGCGGCCCATATTACTACCGGCCCTGCCCTTGCGCCACCCCTGAATCAGCGGCCCAGCAGGGTGCAGATCTGCTCTATGGGAGTTCTCCACGGGGCGTCGCCGGCACACTAGCGGACAGCTCTCCCCACAGGTAGAATTCGCGACCCTATGATCATACTGCGCAACATCAGCCTGCGTCGCGGTAGCAAGTTACTGCTGGCGCATGCCAACGTTACCATCCAACCCGGCCAGCGCCTGGCACTGATTGGTGCCAACGGCTGTGGCAAAACCAGCCTGTTCTCAATGTTATTGGGAGAACTGGGCGCCGATACCGGGGCCATTGAGGGATTGAACACCCTGCGCCTGTCGCACATGGCACAGGAAGTGCACACCACCTCTATTGGGGCGGCAGAGTACGTGTGGCGGGGCGATGCACAACTGGCGCGCTTGCGGGATGAGCTGACGGCGCTGGAAGCCGCTGGTGAGTTCGATAAAGCGGCCCTGGTGCACAGTCAGTTGGAGGATATCGATGGCTACAGCGCGGAGCGTCGGTCGCAGCGTCTACTGCAGGGTCTGGGTTTCGCGGAAGATGCTGCGGACCGGGCGGTCAGCGATTTTTCCGGCGGCTGGCGCATCCGGCTGAACCTGGCCCGTGCCCTGATGACGCCCTCGGATGTGCTGTTGCTTGACGAACCCACCAACCACCTGGATCTCGATGCCACGCTGTGGCTGCAGCAGTGGTTGCAGCAGTATCCCGGCACCCTGTTGATGATCTCCCACGACCGGGACTTTATCGATGGCACCTGCGAACGTATTTTACATATTGAGCAGCAACAGTTAGCCACCTATAAAGGCAATTACTCGGACTTCGAAAGGCAAAGGGCAGAACGGCTGGCCAACCAGCAGGCCAGCTTTGAGAAACAACAGAGACGCGTCGCCGAGATCGATGACTTCGTACGCCGTTTCCGCTACAAGGCTACCAAGGCCAAACAGGCCCAGAGCCGCCTGAAAGAGCTCGATAGAATGCAGTCCCTGGCGCCGGCCCACATCGATTCACCCTTCGATTTCAGTTTTCCCTCTCCGCCCAGAAGCAGTGATCCCCTGCTGCGTATTGACGAGGCGAGCCTGGGTTATGGCAGCACGACGGTCCTGTCCGGGGTAGACCTGCTGCTACGCCCCGGCAGTCGCTACGGACTACTGGGTAAAAACGGCGCGGGAAAATCCACCCTGCTGAAGAGCCTGATAGGCGAGCTACCCTTGCTGGAAGGCAGGCGCATGCGCGGCGAGCACTGCAGCATTGGTTACTTTGACCAGCAGCAGCTGGAAGCACTGGACATGCAGGCCAGCCCCACACTGCATATACAACGCCTCAGCCCCGAGGCCCGCGAGCAGGACATCCTGAATTTTCTCGGGGGCTTCAATTTCCGTGGTGACGCGGCCAATAGCGCTATTGCACCCTTCTCGGGCGGCGAAAAAGCGCGGTTGGCACTGGCCATGGTGGTGTGGCAAAAGCCCAATTTGCTGGTGCTCGACGAGCCAACCAACCACCTGGACCTGGAGATGCGCCATGCCATGGAAATCGCCCTGCAATCCTACGAGGGTGCGCTGGTGCTGGTGAGCCACGACCGCCACATGCTGCGCAACACGGTGGAGGAACTGCTGCTGGTGCACGACGGTGCGGTGGAGGAATACCGGGAAGACCTGGAGGGCTACGAGCGCTGGATTCTTTCCAGCTATCGACAAACCGAGAAAGGCAGCGCCGCAAACCCCGACACCTCGCGCAAGGAAAAGCGACAGCAGGCCGCCGCCCAGCGGGATACACTGCGCCCCCTGCAGAAAAAACTACAGAAAACTGAAGCCGAAATGGCTGAGATCGAGCTGGCACTTGCAGAACTACAAGCCAGCCTGGGCGACACAGAGCTATACGCGGAGTCCCGCAAGCAGGAGCTTGCGGACCTACTCAAGCGCGAGGGAGAATTAAAAAACAGGGCGGAGCAGTTGGATGAACTGTGGCTGCAGCAACAACAGACGCTGGAAGAACTGGTGGGATAAAGACCCGCTGATTTGCAGGGCGCCACCCGGATTCAGAATATGCACGTGTTTTCATGGCGGCGGCCACAACAGGAATCCGTAGCGGTAATTACTCGCTTATCAAGCGCAGCTTTTCAGCCCGACTCAACTTTTTGATCGCCGCCTCACGCTGCAGCGCAGCGCTCCGATCAGGCGCCTCGACCGACCACAACAGCCGCACCGGCCGCCGACCCCGGGTGTACTTGGGGCCGCCCGCCAATTCGCCGTTGTGCTGCGACAAACGCCGCTGCAGATCGCTTGCTATACCTGTGTAGAGAGTCGTATCGGCACATTCCAGGATATAGACGCACCAGGGAGCATCCAAGGTATCAGGCCAGTGCCAGCACCTCTTTCACACACTCGGTTATGCCGGCATAGGCTTCGGAAACACTGCCAGCCAGCATATAGGCCGGCGTAGTCACCATTTTGCGCTCGGCATCGACCCGGGCTTCAGCAACGGGACACTCCAGGTGCTGTCCACCCATGGCGTTGATCGCCGCTGCGGTTTCCGTGTCATTGCCAATGGTACAGCGCGTACCTTCACCGCAAATGGCGGCGGCCATTACCGGGGCAATACAAATCAGGCCAATGGGTTTGTCGGCCTCATGAAATGCGCGAGCCACCCGTAGAAAATCGGATTGAACAGCCATTTCAGCCCCAGCTACAGCAAAATCACTCAGGTTTTTTGCCGCCCCGAAACCGCCCGGTACCAGCAGGGCATCAAATTCTGCAACATCCGCCTTACCCAGGTCCTTGATATTACCCCGCGCTATGCGCGCGGCCTCCACCAGCACATTACGCGATTCACCCTGCGCAGGCTCCCCGGTCAGGTGATTGACCACGTGCATCTGCTCGATATTCGGGGCAAAGCACTGATAGCTCGCGCCCTGCTGTTCAAGACACAACAATGTCAACACGGCCTCGTTAATTTCCGCTCCATCGTAGACACCGCACCCAGCCAGTACCACGGCAACTTT
>CBDTVJ010000078.1:0-12005 GCA_965363655.1 uncultured Halieaceae bacterium
AAAACCTCAAAAAGGATCGATGCATGGAATAAGCTATCGCTTATGCTGGACATGGCGCTACTTGACTCCTTGTCATTTGACCTTGATTTTCATGAATTACCTGCCTTTGGTGAAGCGATACTTGACGGTAAAGTGCGAGGTCGTGCAATTGTTGAAATTCCTCAAAGTTGAATTTGAGACAAGCAGTCTCCTGCCATAGCAACGTGCAGACCCGGAGGGTATCAACGTGAGACTAATTTTATTTATTCGTAATCGTTTGCTTTCGCTGTTGAGCAGCTTGCTATTGCTGGCTGTTCTGCTGGTATTGTTTGTTGCTTATCGTGTAGCAATCTTTGGCCAGGTAGACGATTCGACGCGGGTAGCCAACAAAGCGCAATACCTGGACAGTATCAGCTCAGGCGCAGGGACCATGCCGAGTGGGCCAAATATCGTATTTATCCTATACGATGATATGGGCTACGGAGATATCGGCGTCGGTGCAGCGGCTAGCGCGCTGATCAATACACCCAATATCGATCAACTGGCGCAGCAGGGTGTGATGCTCAGTGATTTTTACTCGCCGGCGCCGGTGTGCACTCCGTCCCGCACCGGATTTCTTACCGGGCGCTTACCCGCCCGGGCCGGTTTGTATCAAGTGGCATACCCCACCGACAGCGTCACGGAGTTCTTCGCCAGTACCATGCTCAATCCCGGCGCCAATGTTCGCCTGCCCTCGGACGAGATCACCCTGGCAGATGTGCTGCGGGCGGCTGGCTACGCGACCGGCATGGTGGGGAAGTGGCACCTGGGCGATCGCAGCCCCTCTCTGCCCAACGATATGGGCTTCGACAGTTTCTACGGGGCGCTGTACAGCAATGATATGCAACCCTTCGATCTGTATCGCGATACGACTATCGAAGTTGCTGCCCCTGTAGACCAGCATTACCTGACAGAAACCTACACCAGGGAAGCCACTGCATTTATAGAGCAACATGCCAACGACAGGTTCTTTCTCTACTTCCCCCACAACTTCCCGCACGATCCATTGTCAGTGCGGCAGGAGCGCAGTGGCAAGTCCGATGCCGGCCTGTTTGGCGATGTATTGGAGGAACTGGACGACAGTGTGGGGGAAATTGTCGCAACCCTGAAGCGCACCGGCAACCTGGACAATACCCTGATTATTATCAGTTCTGATAATGGCCCCTGGTTTCTAGGGAATGCCGGTAACCAGCGCGGGCGCAAGGGCAATACTTTCGAAGGCGGGATGCGGGTTCCCTTTATTGCTTACTGGCCCGGGGTCATTCCTGGTGGCAGGATAGAGCCGGCGATGGCCATGGGAACAGATTTACTGCCGACCTTCCTGGACATACTGGACTTGCCCGGCCCCACCGATCGAACGCTGGATGGTCGCAGTATACTGGATGTTCTCACCTCTGGAGCGGCTTCACCCCACGATTACCTGTACTACTACGACGCGGAGAAACTGTTCGCCGTGCGCGACCAGCAATTCAAATACCGTGGTCCCGCGGGGGTGTTTTACGCCACTGACGTGTGGCCGCTGGCCGTCCCTGTAGCGCAGAAGGAATGGCTGTTTGACCTGGTAGGAGACCCGGGCGAGTCTTATGACGCCTCGGATCGCTATCCGCAAGACCTACAGCGGCTGCGCTCGGCTTTTCAGGCCAAGGTCCGGGAAATGGAGATCAATAAGCGCGGCTGGAACTGACTCGCTTAAAGTGGGTTAATAGGCTGTCTCGTCCCATTTGATCAGTTGTTCCATAACGCGATCAACGGTAAATGAAGCCGGGCGCTGACGCGGCGGAAATTCCTTGAAAGACATAAGAAACGGATTCAACACGGCCGTTCCGTGGAGAATCCGCGGTGTCCGAGCGGCCCACCATTCATTGTAGTTGTTGGCATTTTCATCCGCTTGCTCAAAGGGGTCACGGCGCAGGTGGAACAGCTTGGGCGCGCGCAGGAAAACATAGGGCTCGCGCCATATATCGAACTTCTTCGCCCGCTGCTCGGCAAAAACCATCTTCCAGTCGCCATCGCGCAATCCGACCAGGTCCCCGGTATCACTGAAATAGACAAAGTAGGTTCGCGGTGCCTGCTCTGCCTGCCCGGTCAGGTAGGGCAGGAAGTCGTAACCATCCAGATGTACACGAAATTCCTTGTCTCCCGCCGCGTAACCCTTCTTTAGCCTGGCCGCTATATCGGTTACACCGGCTGCGTGCATCAACGTCGGCACCCAGTCCAGGTGCGACATAATCTCATTGGATACTTCACCCGCGGGTATTTTTCCGGGCCACCGGACCATGGCCGGTACGCGATAGGCCCCCTCCCAGTTACTGTTCTTCTCGGAGCGATAAGGTGTGATACCGGCATCGGGCCAGGTATTGTAGTGCACGCCATTGTCAGTCGAGTAAATGACAATGGTGTTGTCGGCGATTTTCAGGCTGTCGAGTTTATCAAGCAGGGTGCCCACTTTTTCATCGTGCGCAACCATGACATCGTTATAGAATCCCTGGCCATTGGATTTTCCCCGATCTTTTGCTGCGGGGTGGGTTATATAGTGCATCCCCGTGGTGTTGAACCACACAAAAAAAGGCGTGTTGGCGGCGTGGGATTTGTCGATAAATTTAATCGCCGCCTGCAGGAATTCATCATCCACGGTTTCCATGCGCTTTTTGGTCAGTGGACCGGAATCTTCTATCTTGCCGTCGGCGTAGGAGTGAATAACGCCGCGCGGACCAAAGTTTTTCGCGAACCAGGGCTCTTGCGGATAGTCCTCGTTCTCGGGTTCCTCCTCCGCATTCAGGTGATAGAGATTGCCAAAGAACTCGTCGAAACCGTGATTGGTCGGCAGGAATTCATCCTTGTCTCCCAGGTGGTTTTTACCAAACTGGCCGGTCCGGTAACCCAGCGGCTTGAGTAATTCGGCCAGGGTGGGATCTTCCTTGCGCAGGCCAATGTTCGCGCCCGGCATGCCCACTTTGGTCAGTCCTGTGCGCAGCGGGCTTTGCCCGGTGATAAAGGAAGATCGTCCCGCGGTGCAGCTTTGATCGCCATAGTAGTCGGTGAACAGCATGCCCTCTTTGGCGATCCGGTCTATATTCGGTGTGCGATATCCCATCTGTCCCAGGCTGTATGCGCTGATATTGGTGATGCCGATATCATCTCCCCATATGACCAGAATATTGGGCAGCTCTGCTGCAGAAGCGGCCTGCGCCATGCCCATAAAAAGCCCCAGTGCCACTCGGCGCAACATCGTTAATGAGAACATGACTTTTTACCTCCCGGATATTTGATTTTATGCGCTGTCGCTGGCTATGGCAGCGCGCAGCGCTGCGCCAAAGCGACGGTTCATCAGGTGTATCACCACTGCCATTGTTTTGAAATTGACCTTGCCCCCGGACAGAGTCACCAGGCTGCGTAAGGGCATTTCCCGCACGATTGCGTCCATCATGCGCTCGACCTTTTCGTCGAGCCCCTGATCCGCCATTTTGAACAGCGTTTTCTTCACCTGCCCCATGAGTATCCTGCCAACCAGGGTGGCGCTGGCCTCCCCCAGGGTACTGTTCAAGTGGTAGGGCTTTACCGGTGTGACAGCAGGTATGTCATGCCCCAGCAGAGCGGTGAATGTCTTGTCGTCGAAATCCCGCCGGCCCGGTTCAAAATACGGCTGCAGCTTCGGATTAATCGGCGATGGTTCATCCGCCGAGGCCAGCTCGACCTGGCACGCCAACCGTATATCCTGTGATGATGCCCCCACTTCGAGTTCGAAGGTGCCAGCGGGCACCAGCCAGCTGGATTTAACAACATCCCAGTAAGCGAACGCACGGCGGCCGATTGCAAACCTTACGGTCTTCGTCTCGCCCGGTTCCAGCCAGGTTTTTTCGAAACCCTTGAGTTCGCGCCTTGGGCGGTGCACCACGCTGTCCCCGGCGTGAAGGTAAAGTTGCGCGACCTCCCAGCCGGCCATGACTCCGGTATTCTGGATATCGCATTCGATAAGCAGGCCGCCCCAGTCATCCAGCAGGGCACTGTCACAGTGCTCACTGTCCGTTGCCGCATCGCCTGCCACACGGATATTGCGGTACTCAAAGGTGGTGTATGACAGGCCGTGTCCGAAAGGAAAAGCCACAGGGATGCTGGCGCTGCCAAAATAGCGATAACCAACCCAGATGCCCTCGCGATATTGCACCTGCCTGGGTTCTCCGGGGAACCAGGCATGGCAGGGCGTATCTTCCAGTCGCAGGGGGAAGGTCTCTGCCAGTTTACCGCCAGGATTCACTTCGCCGAACAGTACGCGGGCAATCGCCGAAGCACCTGCCTGGCCGCCAAGGTAGCACTCGAGTATCGCCGGTACCTTATCCATGAAAGGCAGCTCTACAGGAGAGCCATTTTGCAGTACCACCACCACTTTTTGTGCGACCTCGACCAGTTGTTGGATCAGGTCGAGCTGCACCGCCGGCAAGCGCATGTGGTCGCGATCAAAACCCTCGGACTCGTAGGCGTCCGGCAAGCCCGCAAACACTATGACAGTCTCGACCTCCCTGGCCAGCAGTAGCGCATCTTCGCGCAGGGCTGTATCGATACTGTCGTCGGTCAGGCTATAGCCGGGGGCAAAACGGGGCTCTACGCCATCGGGCAGCAGGCGCGCTATTTCCTCCAGTGGAATCTCGATGCGGGTCGGGGTGATCTGGGAGCTGCCAGCTCCCTGGTAACGCGGGTGTTTGGCCAGCGCACCCACAACCGCTATGCTGCCGTTGCGGCCCAGTGGCAGCAGGGAGTCTTCATTCTGTAACAGCACGCAGGCCTCTTCCGCTGCCCGCCTTGCCAGGGCGTGATGTGCTTCTACATCGTAGCGAAACGGTTTCTCCAGCGCCGGCTTCGATTTGAGAAGCAGCTGTATAACTCGAGCTGCCGCCGCATCCAATGCTTGCTGTTCGAGTTCGCCCGATTCGATGGCAGCGAGAATACGCGGGGTAAACACACCGCCGTTGCCGGGCATATCGAGCTCAAGGCCGGCGGCAATGCCTGCCACGCGTTGGTTGGCCGCCCCCCAGTCGGTGACTACCAGGCCGGTATGTCCCCATTCTTGCTTGAGGATATCGGTAAGCAGTAATTTGTTTTCAGCCAGGTAAGTGCCATTGAGTAAATTATAGGAACACATGACCGTCCAGGGCTGTGCGCCTTTCACCGCGATTTCAAAACCGGGTAGATAGATCTCACGCAGCGTCCGCTCGTCAACGATGGTATCTACCACCAGCCGGTGGTTTTCCTGGTTGTTGGCAGCAAAGTGCTTGATGCTGGTTCCGATCCCCTGGCTCTGCACACCCTGTATCCAGGCTTTGGCTATTTCCCCGGACAGCAAGGGGTCCTCGGAGAAGTATTCGAAATTACGACCGCACAGTGGGCTGCGCTTGATGTTGACGCCCGGGCCCAGCAGCACGCTGACCCGCTCCTGCAGGCAGGCCTGGCCCAGGGCGGTGCCAACCTCGTGCAGCAGCGAGCGGTTCCAGCTACTGGCCAGTCCGGCGCCGCTGGGAAAGCAAACCGCCGGCACGCTATCGGACAGCCCGATATGATCATTATCGCCGCCTTGCTTGCGTAGGCCATGAGGACCGTCTGTCACCATGATGGATGGCAGTTCCAGTCTCTCGACACCGTGCAGGTCCCAGAAGGTCCGGCCCGTGCACAGGGTGGCCTTTTCCAGGTTGGATAGCTCGGCGAGCAGTTCGCCGGCGGCTGTACTGATCGTATCCCTGTTCATATCCTGGTTCTCATCGGCCGAAGATTCTGGCGGGAGGGCGCGACAGCCCGGCAAGGGGCTGCCAGGCACCGGTCAGGGCATGGGGCAGATCACCACCCGGGCTGCCCCGGGCGTATCTAAAAGTTAAACTTGGCGCGCACTCCGTAGTAGCGCTGGGAGTCGCGCTGTAAAGAACCCAGCAATGCCCGGGAGCCGCCGTACACCTGGCGATAATCGATAATGGTGGCACTGTAATTTTCATCGGTGAAATTATTGACGAAGGCAGTGATGCGATAGCGGCCATCCTTGTCATTAATGCCAAAGTTAAAATCCGCTACGCCGTAACTGTCATGTTTCGTCAAAGGGTTTTGCAGCAGGTCAAAACCGACCTCATCCTGCCAGACATAGGTAAGATTGAGGAAACCGTAGAAAGGCATACTCTCGAGCTCCAGCTGGTAGTCTGCCGCAATATTCCACTTCCAGTCCGGGGAATTGGGCAACTCACCATTGGAGATATTCTGCTCGGCATCCACACAACCCTGGGCCTCGGTTTGGCCTTGGAAGCACTGCGCGTTATCGAACGACTTGATGACAGCATCAATATAGGCACCACCAAGGGATACGGTAAGATTGTTGCCAATTAACGCAACCCCCTCCAGTTCAACACCCTTGGTTTCCAGTTCACCCACGTTGTTTAGCGTCGTCAATATCGAACCATCGTCATTCAATCGCGTACTCTGGGCCTGAAAGTCATCGTACTCGGTATAAAATGCCGTGGCATTCAGCTGCAGGCGTTGGTCCCACAGTTTACTTTTTATGCCAATTTCATAGGAATCTGAAGTTTCCGGTTCCACCGGGGTTTGGGCTTTGTCTTCGTTGAAAGTGGCGGTCAGGTCGTACGCCTGTCCCTTATAGCCCTTCGCATAACGCGCATAGACCATGACATCATCAATGAAAAAGTGCTGCAGGGATATGTTCCCCACCACTTCCGTGTCGCTGTCCTTAGCCGATATCCTGTTACTGTCTGGCATTAAAAGGTCATTGAAATCGACCGAGATTTCCTCATCATTCCAACGCAGGCCCGCAGTGACACTGGTGGCTTCAGTAAAACGCCAGGTCCCCTGGCCAAAGGCTGCCATACTTTTTGTGCCTACACTGCCCTTCCAGTTGTTAGCGAGGGGAATACCAATGCGCAGGAAATTCCGATCAGTGTCGGCATCGGCGTAGAATAGACCCAGCAGGTAATCGAAGTGCTCATAGCTGGGCGAGATCAGGCGAAATTCCTGGGAGAAATAATCTGTTTCGGTTTCGCTCTCCGAGTAAATTCCTCCACTTGCCAGCCCGCCAGTGAACGCAGCCTGAACGTCTACGTCTGAATTATCCACCTCGCCAGAATCGGTGTAATCCCAATCATCATAGGCGGAAATCGAGGTCAGGGTAAATTCGCCCAGGGCCAGATTGAAACGCAGGCTGCCACCGGAGTTATCAGTTTCATCATCAGGTGGATTATCTGCACGAGTGTCCGTATTGTCATCCGAAGGTTTGATACCCACTGCCGGATCCTCCGGAACAATCCCAAAAACCCTGGCGTCGGGATCCAGCTCCCTCCAGGTAAGGGCGCAGCAGGTAGAGTCGGCCTTCGACCAGTATCCGATCAACAACGCGTCCAGGTTGTCGTTGATATCCCACTGTAATTTGCCGCGTACTCCTTTGTTATCTTCGCTATTCAAATCGTCGCCACCTGTCAGGTTATCGATGTATCCGTCCCTGTCACTCCAATAGCCGGTCAGTCGATAAGCCAGGGTATTGGATATCGGTCCTGAAACTGACCCTTGTATCCGCTGTTCGTCATCATCGGTGGCTGTTAATTCAACTGTTCCTTCAAACTCATCGGAAGGTCCTTTAGTGACAATATTCAGCAGTCCCGCTGAGGCGCTTTTACCAAATAAGGTACTCTGGGGGCCTCTGAGGACTTCAATCCGCTCGATGTCGATCAGGTTGGACAGGGCCTGACCAGCCTGCACCGTCGACACATCATCCAGTACCACGGCCACACTCTGCTCTACCCCGACACTGAACGCACTGGTACCGACCCCACGCAGATTGAAGGAGATGTTCTGCTTGCTATTACTAAAGCCTCCCCCTACGGAAAGGGAGGGTGACAGCTTTACCAGGTCCTGTGTTCTGGTGATGCCAAGGTTCTCGATCATATCGGAACTGATGGCGGTAACCGCTAACGGTATGTCCTGGACGCTCTCAGCGCGTTTTTGGGCGGTCACAATCACCTCTTCCAGAATCCTGTCCTGGGCAGCGGTGGCAGTGGCAAACGTTACGGCGGAAATCGCCAGGCTGAGGGTGGTCATCAAGGGGGAAAAGGAATTCTTAGCAGAAAACTTCATAGCGGTACCCTTTTGTATTAGTGATTTATTGTTCTAATTAATATGCCTGACACTCTAGCGGGAGCGCTTTTCAAGCCCGCTATACCAGCACGGCCGACTGGCAACAACCTTGCAACCCCTCACTCGCCAATTCCAGCTAATTGCGGCACAAAGGATATCAGTACGTCCGCAGTATGCAACAAATGACAGGGCAAATCATTATTCACGAACATAGGTCCATCGACTACACTGAATTCACCCACCAATAATAGCAATACAAAAGGCGGCGCCATTGCTACACCCCCTCATACAGACGCTGGAAAAACCGATCGCAATTACCATGTGGGATTTCTCGTGGCTTGAGCGGCGTTGGCCGGGGGCTGGATACGAAGACTGGGAGCGGGCGCTGGATGAACTGCAGGAACGCGGCTACGACGCCATCCGCATTGACGCCTACCCCCACCTTGTCCATGCCGATGCGGACAAGGAATGGTTATTGGTGCCAACCTGGAATCAACAGACCTGGGGAGCACCGGCCAACATCAAGGTTTCGCCCTGGCCTGCCCTGGCCGAATTCATCGAGGTCTGCGCCAAAAAGGACATCAAGGTGGCGCTTTCAAGCTGGTTCCGGGCCGATGAACACGATATCCGCCTCAACATCAGTTCGCCTCGATCAATGGCCGACTTATGGATGGACGTGCTGGACCGTCTCGACGCTGCCGGGCTGCTGGACAGTATTCTCTATGTCGACCTATGCAATGAATTCCCGATCCCGGTCTGGCTGCCCTCATTCACACACAACATTGCTACGGGCGCCAATCCCTTTGACTGGTGTTCACCAGCCGCCCGGAGCTTCATGAAAACCTCCATCGAACCGCTGCGGGCAAAATACCCCGCCCTTCCCTTCTGCTATTCTTTTGTAACAGGCGATGAAAAAATGGCCGATTTCGACGCCAGCTACCACGATCTGATTGATATTCACATCTGGATGGCCGGGGCCAATGAACGCGAGTTTTACCGTCGCGTGGGATACGATTTCCAGCCCTTTGATTCGGCGGGCTATGACAACCTGGCCAAACGCGGCGAAGCTATCTACCGGGCCGATGAGGCCTATTGGCTCAAGCTACAGAAAGACAGCATTCAATACGCCGCTGATTGGTCGGTCAAGATCGACCGGCCGCTTTGCACCACCGAAGGCTGGGGCGTTGTCGACTACAAAGACTGGCCGATGCTGGATTGGGGCTGGGTCAAGGAACTCACTGTCCACGGGGTGGAAACGGCCGTCGACACAGGCCGCTGGTTTGCGACCTGTACCAGCAACTTTTGTGGCCCGCAGTTTGTCGGTATGTGGCGCGATGTGGACTATCACCAACGATTGACTAGCCGCATCCATGCCGGCGCCTTGCCAAACTGATATCTATCGCCAGGCTCAATGCATGACACCCAGACACTGATTGCGCGGGTCGGCGCGGAATTTGCTGGTGTGGACGGCGGGTTTTTGTGGCTCCCCCACTCCCCGAGACCAGGGACGAGACCTGGCCAAAAATCAGGTTGAAGAAAATGTGTTGCTGTTAAAACTGCCGATATCTGACCGCCTGGTTTTCGACAATCCACCATGCACAGAAGGCTCGATACCCAGCAACCGCAAATAAGCCAATACAGGCTGCGAATGTGAGTGTAAATTATTCACCGGGAACGACTGCATAGAAAACAAGCTGGTTGTCCACGTGCGCCCAGGCCTGTCAGACTCGGGCGCATTCCAGGCGTCAGGGCCAGACAAAGTTCCCTCCCACATACCTGGGTATGAACTCACATGGTTAGCCAGTGTCATTTTATTCCACTCTTCCCACGCTAGCGGGTGTTTCATTTTGGCAGCGGCCCATACCAGGGTCATATTTATCGAATACCATATACCTCCTGTTGTACCTTGCCCCACTCGTGGATTGGCATAATCTGGCGGCCATATTACCCTTGCGCCCAAAGCGCTATCAGCACTGTTATGGGCCTTGATAAAATCCAACACTTGTATTGCCTGTGTCTTGCTCGCTGCACCACATAATATTGCCCAGGGTTGCACTTCCAGCCAGCAACGGTCATCGCCAACCACTGCCCCATTGGGCACATAAGCACGCTGAAACCAGCGGCCATTCCAACTGGCAGCAACCCGCTGGCGTAAATCACCTGCCTGCCGGCGAGCTTCTTTAGCCAGCTTGGATTCACCCAATTTTTCCATCAGTGGCGCCAACACCGACAGCACCCAGGACGCCATGGCAGAGTTAAGCACCGAACCACCTTTTTCAATCATTAACTGATTATCAACGCCACTATCCTCTAACACCATGTCATTCCAGTCAGCATTAAGAATACGAACATGATTGCGCTCGCCTCTCCCTACAGTGTCAATAAAAAAGCGAAACTGGCGTACTAAATGCTGCTTTAAAGTAACCGACCTGGTGTTATACACGGGGTGATACTCTACCGGCTGATCAAACACAGCATAATTTTCAGTGACCGCGGCATACTCTACAGCCAGCCAAAACATCCAGAGATTCTGGTCTGAAGGCCTGAATAATTCAGTCAACGGTTGCTTATTGCCCGTAAGCGCATAGGGTAAATCGCCATCTGGCGACCCCCACGAACAGGTATTACGCAACACCGACAAAGCTAAATCCGGTTCGCTATAGACCAACGGCAATGCATGCTGAAGTGAATCCCTGGCGGCGGCGTTGGCCCCCAATTGATAAGCATAGACCGAGCCCTGGTTGAGGGTATGCCCACCGAGGATTTTGTCCCGATTAGCGCCCCCTGTTAACACCGCAGCATGCCATGGTATTTCCAACGGAGCTGAACCCGGTATAGCCGTTTTTGCAGCAGGCAAACGTTGTCGTAACTTATTCAGGGAATCATCAAACAACCAGGCCGGATCAGCGCTAGCCTGCTCATCAAATCGCCCAAAGCGACACCATAAAGTAACGCTCTTGCCCGGCTGCAGTGCAATAGTTGAACTGGCGCTTAACATGGGATGAGCCGTTCCCGCGCTAGCGGCAAGCATTGATGCATCATCGCCCAGGGAGTGCAACATTAGAGTTGCGGGATTTCCAATACTCAGTTCACTGTCACCAAAATGCTCAGTGGCAAGCACCGCGTCAGCGCGTTTTTTAATGGCATATTTAACCGCAGCCGCAGCTTCTTCACGGCTATCACTTGACTGCCAACTGTGTAAAAAGCGCGGCCGTAATTGCCACTGTTCCTGATGATTAATAGTTCGCGGCAAGGCTGTTTTATCTAAAGACAATTCAACACGAATAAGCACCCACGGCAAGTCGCCCTCGGGGCAAAGCACCGTACGCTGCAGATGCAGGCCCTGGTGACTGGCATTAACGCCAAAATAAGTTGGGCCAAAAACTCTCTCTGGAACGTTCCCGGCAGGTCGCCTTGAAAATTGAGACCCCCAACTGACACCATCTTGTTCGGTAATAACAGAGTGGCCTGTGCCTTGCTCATCATCACCGTAAACCAACCAGCGCATCCCTTCACTTTCGTCGTATAAAGCGATGTCTCCGGTATTGGACACCTGCATTTGTATTGCCCTGTTGCCAAGCATATGAAAATGACGACGACTTTCGGGTCTATCTATCGGGTTCCACAGAGCCTCAGCAAGCGTTTGTTGATTTGCGGTGTACACAAATTCGGGTAAAGCATCCCTGGTACGCCAGAATCCAAAAGGGCTGGATGGCATAGTGGTGGCACCTGGGCTTTTGCCAGGCGACAAAGCATAGCCCGGCAACACTGGCGGTAAGACAGCCGCACCCGCTAACAAGGCACTCTGCTTGATCATTGTGCGGCGACTAAAAGCACCTTTTTTCGTCATGCAATAACCCTCGTTGAATAAG
>CBDTVJ010000079.1:0-11988 GCA_965363655.1 uncultured Halieaceae bacterium
CCGGGGGGTACCTCGGCCTGATTTACGCTTGGATTACTTGACTCGCGGGAACCAAGTCGCTGCCATGGCTGAATACAAGTACAAGGCATTTATCAGTTACAGCCACGCCGATGAAAAGTGGGCGCGCTGGCTGCATCGATCGCTGGAATCATACAAACCGCCGAAGTACCTCGTGGGCACCACCACGAAAATGGGGGTAGTCCCGCCGAAAGTGGCTCCAGTATTCCGCGACCGGGAAGAACTAGCCAGTTCTACCGATCTTGGCGCTGACCTGACCTCCGCCGTGGAAGACTCGGCCTGCCTGCTCGTCATCTGTTCCATATCTTCCGCTGGATCGCACTGGGTTAATGAGGAGATCAAGGCCTTCAAGGGCCTTGGCCGTTCCGACCGTATTTTCAGTCTGATCGTCGAGGGTGAGCCCTTCTCCTCAGGTAAGCCAGGCATCGAACAGTATGAATGTTTCCCCCCGGCTCTGCGCTTCAAAATGGGTAGCGATGGGGAGCTTTCCGACGAGCCGGCAGAACCGATTGCCGCCGATGCCCGCCAGGGCAAGGACGGCAAGGCGCATGCCAAGATCAAGCTGCTGGCGGGCATGCTGGGTGTCGGGTTTGACGACCTTCGCCAACGTGAATTACAGCGCCGCAATCGGCGCATGGCAATTTTCAGTGGCGCCGCTTTAGCAGGCATGGTTGTCGCCTTCGGCTTGGCCACTACCGCGATCATTGCCCGCAACGAGGCCCAGGAACAGCGGGCGCGGGCGGAGCAGGAAGCCGAAACTGCCCGTCGGACGGCTTCTTTCATGATTGATATGTTCCAGGTATCCGATCCTGGCGAATCCAGGGGCAAGACTATCACCGCCCGTGAAATCCTGAGTAAAGGTGCTGATCGCATTGAAGAGGACCTCGCCGACCAACCGGCAATACAAACCTCCCTGATGAATACCATGGGGAATGTCTTTATCGGCCTTGGCCTGTATAACGACGCCCAGCAGTTGCTGGAGAAATCTCTGGCCCGTCGTCGTACTCTGCTTACGTCAAAGCCGCAGGATATGAATGAAAGCCTGTATAACCTGGCGAATGTGAAGACCCTGAACGCGGACTACGAGATTGCCGAGGAGCTGTATGTTGAGGCGATCGCCACACTGGAAGAAGCCGGAGAGGGCGGCAGCCTGGCCGCCGTCGACAACCTGGCCGGGTTGGCAGAGCTGTACATTCAAATGGGCCAGTATGAGCAGTCGGCGCCCATTCTGCGCGAGGTGCTTGAGCGTCGTCGCAGGATGCTTGGGCCAGAGGATCCGGCCGTGGCGGAAGCCATTGAAGAATTGGGTATGAGCTTGTTCTATCAGGGCAAGTACGAGGAGGCAGAACCCCTGGTGCAGGAGGCCCTGGAACTACGCCGTAAAATTCTTGGCAGCGAACCGCACCCCGATCTGGCCGAGAACATGAATACTCTGGCCCTGGTACTCCAAATGCTCGGCCGCATCGACGAGACACAGCAACTCTACGAACAGGCGTTGGCAATGAACCGCCAACTCTATGGTGAGAAGCACCCTAATATTGCGCTGGCGCTGAATAACCTGGCCGACCTTTACCTCGATCGTGATGAATTGGATAAGGCCGAGGAGATGTACCAGCAGGCCCTGGTCATGCAGCGTGAACTGTTTGGGCAGGAGCACCCCGAGGTCGCTCTGGTAATGAATAATCTCGCCTATGTCTACTATTACCGCGGCGATATGCCGGAGGCTCTGGACGCCATGCGTACCACCGTCAGGCTGAAGAAGGCGGTCCTGGGTGAAGAGCATCCCGATGTCGCGCTTAGTCTGTCAAACCTGGGGCGGTGGGAGATGGAGGCCGGCGAGTACGCCGCAGCTGAGGGAGCGCTTCAGGAAGCACTCGCGCAACAACTGGTATTGCTGGATCCCAACCATGAGGAGACCGCCATTACCCAGATGGCGCTGGCCAGGTTGTATGCTACTCAGGGCAGGTATACCCAAGCCTTGGCGGCGGCAGAAGCGGCGGCAACTGCCCTGGAACGCTCCATGGGCAAGACGCATTGGTATACGGCCCTGGCATCGAATATTCATGGCTCGATCCTTGGGAAGTTAGGCCGCAATACAGAGGCTGAAACCCTACTGCTGTCGAGCTACCAGCAACTGGCGGATGACGACGGCGCTGTAGGGGTATATGTCGGGCGCTCACTTGAGCGGGTGATCGAATTCTATCAGGCAAGCGGTAACCTGGAGGCGCTTGCTCGATACCAGGCACTTTATGCCCGGGGTGTAGCTGCAGGTAACCTTGCTGGTGAAACGGAGTGACAGACGAGGAACGGCTATCGCAGGACTGGCGCTACACCGGCTGCTTAAGCCACCCGGAAGTGAGTCCTAGTGGTTACTCGAGTTCGTCATCACGACCATTTTAAGGATGAGCGCCTTGGTGCGCGTATTCAATTCTTCACAAGGATGTTCAAATTTAAGACCTCTGGGTGGCGAAATCGTAATTTATGTGGAGAATCAGGGAATTAGATTGCCCGTTTAGCTCAGACACGGCTCGGAAGTTCGGTTGGGAATATTCTTTAGAAATTTTCGAGTTACCGTCACCGCACTCACAGACCAACCCACCCCAGGTTCAGTATACGTTCGGTCTCGAAGCGGACCTTCGCTGAGACGATGAGCGTAAAGGCTGAAGTACCGCCTTCGCCTATTTCGGGACATTAAAAAACCCACTCAGTGGTGGGTTTCATAAACGCCTATTGCAGCTACGCTTTCTTGCGCTTCACTACACCAAGACCGAGAAGGGCTGAGCCGAATAGCCAGGCTGCTGCTGGTACCGGAACGACGACATCTGCGGCTGAAACGTTCAGGATGTCGTAGGCCCACACGTTAGTGCGGTTATCCCCACTAAGGTCACAGAATGAGTCGTTGGAGCATCTAAAGGCGCCAGTGAAATTGCCCTGACCGTCCTCTTGGAACCCGTCTGTGAGATTGGGTGCGTTTGCGAAGTTATCGTATTGGGAGACGGCCACGGTGTAGTCACCCGCCGCGAGGACGCGGGAAAGGCAGGGATCAGACCTAGTGCCTGTGATCGTGTCGGTATTTCCGGCATCGATTCCCGGCCCCAACGCTTCTGCTCCGCCGAAACATGTGCTTAAGCCATCGTCATTCTGGGTAACGAAGGCACCGGTGGAGTCAAACAGGGTAACAATGGTGTCCATGCCACCTTGGGCATGCTCTGCGCCGTTCGCCTGGGTGCCGCCGCCATAGGCGTAAGATACCAGGTATACCGTCGATGCGCCGTCTAAGGTAAAATTGAACAGTTGCACGTCATTGTCTACGTCAAATGTTCCCGCGAAAGAGAAATTCAGGGGAGCAGCAAGCGCTTTTCCAGTTAGGAGCATCATGCCCACTAATAATACTGTCGAGAGAGCATTACGCATAATAATTCTTCCTCAAATCCATTTGGATTTTATGATTAATGAGTGCACTCAAAGAACAAGCAATATTTGTGCCACCACTATTAAATCAATAACTTAGACGTGCGTCACGCTTGAGGTATTGACGAAGTGTAAAATCCCGTGACAGTTATTTGGGTTTGGGTGTAAAAAATCGGTACAGCAGAACGTGTGCTGGCGAAATACTAATTCACCAATGATATCAGAAGGTTAGCTATTGCCGCTTTCGCTGATGGATATTACCCTCTGGAAACATGAAAGAGCTTATTTTCCTGTTGTTCAACCTTCTCACCACTCTGGCAAAGTAGCTTCGACCCGGTGGCAGTAGAAAGGGCGCCCAACGGCGCCTTTTTTATTCGTTAGCCTGTTTGGTGATAACAAACGGTGACGAATGCCTCCGCTGGTCATAAAATGGCCCCTAAATGAAATCCGAAAAACAACAAATCGCCAAGCTGCACAATGCCGCCCGAAAGGCCATGCGGACAGGCCAGTTACGGCAAGCCCACCAGCACTGCCTGGCCATCCTCAAGCTCGACCAGGCCTTTGCCGACGCCTGGTTTTTCTGTGGTGTCATCGCCGCCCATAACGGCCAGCTGGCCAAGGCGATCGATATCCTCGGCAACGCGATCAAGCTCGCACCGGACAATGTTGAATACCGCGCTGAGCTGGGCAAGCAGTTGCTGGCACTGAACCAGCCCGAGCAGGCCCTGCTGGAAGCGGAGACAGCCGTGCGGCTGCAGACAGACGATCTACCCACACTCAACACACTGGGCACAGTGTTCAGCCACACAGGGGAACATGAAAAAGCGCTGCTCTGCTTTGAGCGTGTCACCGCTACCCTGCAACAGAGCCCGCAAAGAACATCCCGGCTGAGCACACAGTGGCAGGCAGACCTGTACTTCAACACTGCAGTCTCACGACAATTTGCGGGGCAGTTTGAAGCCGCAGAGCAGGACTACGAACAGGCCATCGCGTTACAGCCCCATCATTTCAAAGCCCATTTTGCCCTGTCCACCCTGCGCACACAGTCGCCCCAGGACAACCATCTCGCAAGACTTGAAAGCATTCGAGCCAAGGCCTCCAGCCCCCGGGATCAACTGCAGCTCGGCCACGCCATAGCAAAAGAGCAGGAAGATCTGGGGCACTACGCAGAGGCACTGCAAAGCCTGCACTGGGCCAAGCGGGCACAGGCGCGGCAAGTGTCTTATTGTGCGGACACCGATGCAGCGCTGTTTACCCATGTTAAAGCGCTTTTCTCGCCAGATTTTCTCAATAAGCAAGACAGCGGCTGCGACAGCTCCGAGCCAATCTTTATCGTGGGTATGCCGCGCACCGGGACAACCCTGGTGGAGCAAGTTCTGTCCAGCCACTCGCAGGTGTACGCCGCGGGAGAGCTCCAGAACTTCCCGCTACAGGTACAACGCCTGACCGGGTCGACGGCGGGGGATGTACTGACGCGTGAAACATTTGGCGAATCGCTGGCGCTCGATATGGCGGAGCTGGGTTCCCGCTATATTGCAAGCACCAGACCCAGAACCGGTCACACGCCACACTTCATCGACAAGCTGCCCCTCAACTTCCTGTACCTGGGCCTGATCAAACGCGCACTGCCCAACGCAAAACTGGTTTGCCTGCGACGGGACCCAATGGATACCTGCCTCAGCAATTACCGCCAGTTATTTGCTGTTAACTTCAGGCATTATCACTACAACTACGACCTGCTCGACTGTGGCCGCTACTACATACAGTTCGACAGCTTGATGCAGCACTGGCATGAGGTAATGCCCGGCGCTGTGCACGAAGTCAGCTACGAAGCGCTGGTTGAGAACCCGGAGCAGGTTTCCCGGGAGCTGCTCAGCCACTGCGGCTTACACTGGGAAGACCAATGCCTGGATTTTCACCAGCGTAAAACCAGCGTCGCCACGCCCAGCGCCGTGCAGGTGCGTCAGGGTATCTACACCAGTTCCGTAAAGCGCTGGCAGCGCTACGGGGATTCCATGCAACCGCTGTATGAACTGCTGGAATCAGCGGGTTTCTATCCCTGAGGATTCCTCCAGCACAATACCGTTCTCTGCCAACCAGCTTTCTACACGCGACAAATACTGACGACGATTTTCCCTCGATTCATTGGCCAGCTGATGGCCGGCCCCGGGAAGGTACTCGACCTGGCTGCCTGGAAACAGTTTGCGCATCACCTCGACATTGTAACGCCAGTCCACGGTTGCATCGGCCTCACCCTGTACCACCAGGGCTGGCCCAACACCGAGGTCCCGCTGTTCCAGACCGCCCAACCAACGGCGTAATGCTGCTACCCAGCGCAGCGAAATCTGGTGACTTTGCAGGGGATCGTTTTTCAGGACAGTGAGGAATTCTCCGTCTGAGGTATTTACAGAAAAACTCCTGGGGACGCTGTCGATAAAGGGCCGCAATAACAGTTGGGCAAGTCGCACGCCCTGCCAGGCGGCGGGTCGCACCAGCGGAGCCAGCAATACCGTTGCCGCAAAGGGCCAATCATGGGTTCTGGCGAAATCGACCAGTGCTGCGCCGCCGGTGCTCTGTGCCATTACCCACAGCGGCAATCGCGGAAGCTCAACAGCGGCCAGCACATCTGCAATCGCCTCGCTGTAATCGCCAAAATCATCAATCACCGCCGGCTCGCCGCTGGACAGGCCGTGCCCGGGTAGATCGAAGATAAGTACATTGCAGTTTTTCGACAACGCCCACTCGACCAGTTTGCCGAACAGGCCTGTATGGTCGAAATAGCCGTGTATTAACAGCAGGTTGGCCCGCGCACCATCCTGGCGCCAATAATGCACGGCCAGGCTATGCTCGCCGGATTGAATACAGCCAGCGCGATAGTCGAGCGCCGGGTGCTTACTGATGAAATCAATGCCATAGCAGCGGCAAAATTCCTGCATTCCCGGTGGCGGCCTGGCTCCCTCATCAAAGGGTTGCAGCTGGCCCCGCAACTCCTGCAGCTGCTCCAGCGTCAATGTGATGGGCTCCTCATTTCACCGCAGGAGCGAGCTCTCCGGATGCATAGGCAAGCTGCATATCCGCCAGCGATCGAACCTTGATCTTGTCGGCATTACCGGCCGTACCAAAAGCTTCATAGCGGTGAATACAAATATCCCTCATCGCAGTAATGGTATGAGCGAGGTATTTGCGTGGATCAAACTCCGCCGGTTTTTCGGCCAGAAAACGACGGATCGCTCCGGTTGAAGCCAGCCGCAGGTCAGTATCGATATTCACCTTACGGACCCCGTGTCGAATGCCTTCCTGAATCTGCTCAACGGGCACACCGTAGGTCTCGGGAATTTCACCACCAAACTCATTGATGATCGCCAGCCACTCCTGGGGCACAGAGGATGAGCCATGCATTACCAGGTGGGTATTGGGAATGCGCGCATTGATTTCCTTGATGCGATCAATGGCCAGAATGTCGCCTGTAGGGGGGCGTGTAAATTTGTAGGCACCGTGGCTGGTGCCGCAGGCAATCGCCAGGGCATCAACTTCTGTCGCTTTCACGAACTGGGCCGCTTCTTCCGGATCCGTAAGCATCTGGTCATGGGTCAGTTTGCCCTCTGCGCCGATGCCGTCCTCTTCGCCGGCCTCACCCGTTTCCAGCGAGCCCAGGCAACCCAGCTCGCCTTCGACCGAAACACCACAGGAGTGCGACATTTCCACCGCCTTGCGGGTTACCGCGACATTGTAGTCGTAGTCCATGGGCGTCTTGCCGTCCTCGCCCAGGGAGCCATCCATCATCACCGAGCTGAAACCCAGCTGGATAGAACGCTGGCACACACCGGCAGATACGCCGTGATCCTGGTGCACAACCACCGGAATATGCGGAAATTCGTTCATAGCCGCTTCCATCATGGCGCGCAGGAATGGCGCGCCCGCATATTTCCGCGCGCCGGCACTGGCCTGCATGATCACCGGCGAATTGGTAGCATCTGCCGCTTCCATGATGGCACGGGTCTGCTCCAGGTTATTGACATTGAACGCGGGCACGCCGTAGTCGTGTTCCGCCGCGTGGTCCAACAATTGACGCATACTGATTAAAGCCATGGGGATAACCCTTCATTGGTGAACAAGTTATAAGTCTGTTCTAGTCTGAATCCAGGCCGGCACGCTGCTCCAGCATAGCCACTGCGGGCAGGGTTTTGCCTTCCACGTATTCCAGGAAAGCCCCGCCACCGGTTGATATATAAGAAACCTTATCTGCAATATCGAATTTGTCAATTGCGGCCAGTGTGTCACCACCCCCCGCCAGGGAAAAGGCCGGGCTGTCGGCGATGGCCCGGGAGAGCGCCTCGGTACCGCCGGCAAACTGCTCAAACTCAAACACCCCGACCGGCCCATTCCAGAGTATGGTGCCAGCAGTGCTGAGAATCTCTGCTATTTGCCTGGCAGCCTGCGGCCCGATATCCAGGATCATGTCGTCTTCGGTCACCTCAGCAGCGGGTTTAAGGCAGGCCTGCGCATCTTCGGCGAACTCTTTGCCGGTAACCACATCCACAGGTAGCGGAATGCTGGTTTTTTGCATCAGCGCCTGCGCAGCGGGTATCAGGTCGTGCTCGCACAGGGATTTGCCCACCGGGCTGCCGCTGGCGGCAAGAAAGGTGTTGGCAATGCCGCCGCCAACCACCAGCTGGTCAACCTTGTCGCACAAGGTTTCCAGTACCGTCAATTTGGTAGAAACCTTGGAGCCGCCCACTATCGCTACCATGGGTCGGGCAGGGTCCGCCAGCGCCTGCTCCAGTGCGCTTAACTCTCTTGCCAGCAAGGGCCCGGCACAGGCCACCGGCGAATATTTCGCCACGCCGTGTGTAGAGGCCTGGGCCCGGTGTGCCGTACCAAAGGCGTCCATCACGAAGATATCGCAAAGGGCAGCATAATCGCGGGACAGAGCCTCGTCATCGGCCTTTTCCCCCGGGTTAAAGCGTACATTCTCCAACAGGGCTATTTCACCCTCATCGAGGTCCACACCCGCACGCCATTCGGCTACCAGGGAGACGGGCTTTTTGAGCAGGCCGGACAGATGGGTAGCCACCGGCGACAGGGAAAACTGTGGATCGTATTCACCCTCCACTGGACGACCCAGGTGAGACATGAGAATAACCCGGGCCCCGGCAGATAAAGCTGCCTCGATGGTGGGTAGCGCGGCGCGTATACGCGCGTCACTGGTGACCACGCCATCCTTGATCGGTACGTTCAGGTCCTCCCGAATCAACACGCGCTTGCCGCGCAGATCCAGGTCACTCATCAAATTCATATTCAGTACCAACTGTTTATCCTCCGTTTACAAACCTGCGTCAGAAAAAGGCCGCATCGATAGGAAGCGCTTACAAACCGCCCCAGAACCCGGCCACATCCAGCATACGATTGGCATAACCCCATTCGTTGTCGAACCAGGTAAGCACCTTCACCAGCCGCTTGCCGCTAACCCGGGTCTGGCTGGCGTCGACAATACTGGAACGCGGGTCGTGGTTAAAATCACAGGATGCCAGAAGCTCCTCGGTATAGCCAAGAACGCCATCGAAGCGCGATTGTGACGCCTCTCGCAAAATGCGATTAATCTCCACTTCATCGGTGTCCCTGCGGGTGTGAATCGTCAGGTCCAGGGCCGACACATTGAGGGTCGGCACGCGCAGGGCCTGGGCGGTAAAGCGCCCGGCCATCTCCGGCAGCAGTCGCTCCACACCCAGGGCCAATTCCGTGTCCACTGGAATAATCGACTGACTGGCGGCCCTGGTCTTACGTAAATCCGTGTGATGATAGGCGTCCAGCACCGGCTGGTCATTCATCGCCGAGTGGATGGTGGTGATAGTACCCGTCTCGATACCCACCACCTCCTCCAGCGCCTTGATAACCGGCACAATCGCATTAGTGGTACAGGATGCATTGGACACGATGCAATGGTCGCTACGCAATTCCTGCTGATTGACACCATAGACCACGGTCTTGTCCACGTCGGACTGGGCCGGTTGTGAAAACAACACCTTGCCTGCTCCGCGCTGCAAGTGCTGGCCAGCCGTGGCGCGATCAGAAAAAGCCCCGGTGCATTCCAGCACCATATCAACGCCCAGTTCCGCCCAGGGCAGTTCATTAATATCTGGGTGGCGCAACAGGGCAATGGCATCGCCTCCCACGCGCATTTGTCCGGCGTCGCCATCAAGTGCCTGCGGAAAGCGCCCGTGGGTGGAATCATAACGGGTTAGATGGAGTACCGTGCGTGCATCGGCTAGTTCATTGACCGCTACCACACACAATTCATCGCGGTGGGAGCTTTCATACAAAGCCCGCAGTATGCTGCGGCCAATTCTGCCGTAGCCATTGATAGCCAGCCGTATCAAGGCCGTATGCTCCTAGAGAAGAATGTCATCCACAACAGCCATGACATTCTCCACGGTAAAGCCAAAGTGCTGCATCAGGTCGCCGGCGGGGGCTGATTCACCGAAGCTGGTCATGCCGACCACGCGGCCGTCAAGACCGACATACTTGTACCAGTAGTCGGCGTGCAGTGCCTCCACCGCCACCCGCGCCAGAACATCGCTGGGTAGCACCGCTTCGCGGTAGGCGGCCTCCTGTTGCTCGAATATTTCGGCACAGGGCATTGAAACGACCCGCACCTGCCTACCGCCCGCTGCTAATTTCTCCGCAGCTGCTACCGCCAGGTGCACCTCTGAGCCAGTGGCAATGAGAATCGCATCGGGAGTCCCCTCACAGTCCTTGAGTACGTAAGCACCGCGCGCAATAGCGGCAAGCTGCTGATTATCACGGGGCTGGTGAGGTAAGCCCTGGCGGGAGAAGACCAATGACGAGGGGCCATCACTGCGCTCTATCGCAGCCAGCCAGGCCACGGCAGATTCCACTGCGTCACAGGGACGCCAGGTGTGCATGTTGGGGGTAGACCGCAGGGCCGTCAGCTGCTCAACCGGCTGGTGGGTAGGGCCGTCTTCACCCAGCCCGATAGAGTCATGGGTGAATACAAAGATGGATTGTATTTTCATCAGCGCCGACATACGCACTGCATTGCGGGCGTATTCCATAAAAATCAGGAACGTCGCGCCGTAGTTAATGAAGCCACCGTGCAGGGTGATACCATTCATAATGGCTGCCATACCAAACTCGCGCACGCCGTAGTAAATATAGTTGCCACTGGCATCATCCGCGGTCACGCCCCGGGAGCCGCTCCAGATGGTCAGGTTGGAACCCGCCAGGTCAGCGGAGCCGCCCAGCAGCTCGGGGAGCAGTGGTCCGTAGGCATTGAGACAATTCTGGGAAGCCTTGCGGGAGGCGATGCTGGCGCCCTCCTCCTGGCATTGTGCAATATACGCCGCAGCCTGTGCAGAGAAGTTAGCGGGCAGCTCGCCCGCCAGGCGCCGCTGCAATTCCGCAGCCAGCTCCGGGTGAGCGCTGGCGTAAGACGCCATCGCCTGTTGCCACTGCTGTTCCAGCTCCGCGCCCTTTTCCAGTGCGTTCCAACCTGCGTAAACTTCATCCGGTATCTCGAAGGGCCCGTGCTTCCAACCCAGCGCCTCACGGGTGGCAGCCACTTCATCTTCACCCAGGGCAGCACCGTGGCAGGATGCAGAGCCCTGTTTATTGGGTGCACCTTTGCCAATAATGGTCTTGCAGCATATCAGGGTGGGTTTGTCCGATTCGCTGCGCGCGGCTTCGATGGCAGCCTGCACAGCAGCGGCATCATGGCCGTCCACATCGGCAATGACCTGCCAGCCATAAGCACCAAAGCGGGCGGGCGTATCATCGCTAAACCAACCCTCTACCTCGCCATCAATCGAAATGCCGTTATCGTCGTAAAAAGCGATAAGTTTGCCCAGGCCCAGTGTGCCCGCCAGGGAGCACACTTCGTGGGATATGCCCTCCATCAGGCAGCCATCGCCCAGGAACACATAAGTATGGTGATCAACCACCTGGTGTCCCGGCTGGTTGAACTGGGCCGCCAGCACCTTTTCCGCCAGGGCCATGCCCACCGCGTTACCCAGACCCTGGCCCAATGGGCCGGTGGTGGTTTCCACGCCGGGGGTATAGCCATATTCCGGGTGACCGGGTGTCTTGCTGTGCATCTGGCGGAAATTCTGCAACTCTGACATCGGCAGGTCGTAGCCTGACAGGTGCAACAGCGAGTAGATCAACATGGAGCCGTGGCCGTTGGACAATACGAAACGGTCACGATTGGGCCAGTCCGGGTTCGCCGGGTTGTGCTGCAGATAATCGTTCCACAGCACTTCTGCGATGTCCGCCATACCCATGGGCGCGCCGGGGTGGCCACTATTGGCTTTCTGGACAGCGTCCATACTCAGTGCGCGGATTGCATTGGCAAGTTCAGTGCGAGGGGACGACATCGGGTTCTCCAGAGTGGGACAGGGTCGCTAAAACGGGCCGTCATTTTCGCGTAAGCCGGGGCCAACAGCAATCAAATCGGCGCAATATTGGCCCGGATGAGAAATATTGTTGTTGTGACGCCGCGCACATCTTCCTATATCAAAATATTTTGATATAGGTCCCCCTGCC
>CBDTVJ010000080.1:0-11981 GCA_965363655.1 uncultured Halieaceae bacterium
CAATACCGGTGGTGCCATTGAGCAATACGTTGGGCACCTGCGCCGGCAACACCGAGGGCTCATCCATAGTGCCGTCGAAATTAGGCACCCAATCCGCGGTGCCCTGACCCAACTCACCCAGCAGAACTTCTGCATAAGCCGTCAGGCGCGACTCGGTATAACGCATGGCGGCAAAGGATTTCGGATCGTCCGGGGAACCCCAGTTGCCCTGCCCGTCTACCAGCGGGTAACGGTAGCTGAAGTTCTGGGCCATCAATACCATCGCTTCATAAGCAGCACTGTCGCCATGGGGATGGAACTTACCAATGACATCACCGACGGTGCGCGCCGATTTCTTGAATTTGGCCGTCGCCTTCAGCCCCAACTCACTCATGGCGTACACGATGCGCCGCTGTACTGGCTTCAGGCCATCGCCCACGTGTGGCAGGGCCCGGTCGAGAATGACGTACATGGAATAATCCAGGTAGGCCTTCTCGGCATACTGTTTCAGCGATACCTGTTCGGTACCGTCGTTATCAATTTCTGGAATGTCAGACATTTAGCGCTGGCCTGTATTGCTATTTACTGGATATGCGTCGCCTGCAAAATCTTCGCAGGCGATGCAGTGGGAAATGCCACTCGTGGGTGGGGCTAAGCTGCCCCGCTATTATCACGTATGCCGACCAGTTGCTCGTTCAGGTGGACGATGGAATGCGCCATGTCTATCAACAAGCTGTGAATGGTCGCGGGGTTACTTTGGATTAACTCGGTAAACTGTTCCTTGGGTACCTTCACTACAGAGCAGCTGGTCTTTGCTCTTACGGTGGCACTGCGATCGGCATGGGTCAGGGCTGCCATGGCACCAAAAATCTCGCCATCGGCAATGCGCCCGACATTGACATCATCAACCAGCACTTCAGCGACCCCGGAAGTCATATTAAAAACATAGTCCGCCCGCTCGCCCTGCTGAATAATGATGTCCCCGGGTTCATAAACTTGAAAGCCCGGTGTTGTGGTGGTTTCTTCCCCGGTGCCTGCAGCAGTGAACCTCAGCATCAGGCCCGCATACACAACCAGCATGCGCGTCCACAGTCGAATCGCCGCCGGCTCATTAAACACGCGCTGCATAAAATCCAGGGCGGCATAACTGTGCAATTGGGCACCCGCCTCACTGCCATAAAAAACTGCGATATCCTGATTTTTTACCCCGGCGATGTCGGGCAGGAGTATGTCACCTGCTTCCAGCGTGTAAACGGTTTTATCCTGGTAACGAACAGCCAGCGAACCACTTTGCACCACGTAAAACTGGCCCTCATCGTAACCGCGGAAATGACCTTCGGCGGTGGCATCGACATCAGTCGTCCGAGGAGGCACCGCCACCGCTTCCAATAGCGCGCTGACCAGCTCCTTGAACTGCTGGCGGAGCACAATTACATCTTCTTCGACGTCAGTATTCGCCAGCATCAAAAGGCCTCTGTTCGGCACGACCCGGGATCATTCCCCACCCCCTGGCTCGATTGGTTTTTTTATCCTGCGGCGGCCCTTTGGCAGCAGCCTTTTACCGCAGCTGATTACGGCCTATAGTAGCAACTAATAAGGCGGCGGAGAACGTCGCACCAAACTTTTATTAAGGCTTGCATGAGCGATCACTGGCAGATCACCTCCTTTGCTGAACTGACTACTGCAGAACTCTATGGAGTACTGCAATTACGCCAGGAAGTATTTGTGGTGGAGCAGGATTCCGCGTACCTGGACCTGGACGGGCTGGACCAGGACGCTATTCACATGCTGTGCAAAAGAGACGCCAGCATAGTCGCCTACCAACGCTGCCTGGCCCCGGGGCTAAAATACCCGGAAAGCTCGATGGGCAGGATCCTGGTGTGCCAGGCGATGCGCGGCCAGCAACTTGGCCGGGAGCTGGTCGAGCACGGCATCGAGCACAACCTGCAGCACTGGCCGGGGCACGATATCTGCATCAGCGCCCAGGCGCACCTGCAGGCGTTCTATCGTTCCCTGGGCTTCGTTGCTGAAGGAGAAGAGTATCTCGAGGATGACATTGCGCATCGCAAAATGCGCTATCGCACGCCCTAGGCCTCTGTCGGGCCTATACTTCGAGGAGAAAGGTAACCGGGCCGTCGTTAACCAGGCTGACCTGCATGTCGGCGCCGAATATCCCCGCGCCAACACTGGCATGCCTGGCCTGTAGCTGCGCCAGCATATAATCGTAGAGTTGCTCGGCCGGCTCCGGGGGCATCGCGGCAGAAAATCCCGGCCGCAGGCCCTTGCGGGTATCCGCTGACAGGGTAAATTGGGAAACCAGCAACACACCACCAGCAACATCCACCACACTGCAGTTCATGCGGCCCTCTGCGTCGGCGAACACACGGTAAGCCAGCAGTTTGTCCAGCATGCGCTCAGCCGCTGCCTGGTCATCACCCTTGTCCAGGCCCAGCAGTACCAGCAGGCCCTGGCCGATGTCGGCCACACACGCCCCGCCAACAGTAACGCTGGCACTGCTGACCCGCTGTAACAGAGCCCGCATGCGCTATCAGATGCGGCCGGCCTTGCGGCGCTCGTGCTCCTGCAATAGCTTCTTGCGCAGACGAATACTGGCAGGCGTAACTTCCACCAGTTCATCGTCTTCAATGAACTCCAGCGCCTGCTCCAGGGTGTGGCGCACCGGTGGTGTCAGGGTCAGGGCCTCATCGGTGCCGGAGGCTCGCACGTTGGTCAACTGCTTGCCCTTGGTGGGATTGACCGACAGGTCATTGCCACGACTGTGCAGGCCAATTATCTGTCCCTCGTAGATATCCACATTGGGCTCCAGGAATATGCGGCCGCGTTCCTGCAAATTAAACAGGGAGTAGCCCAGCGCCTTGCCTTTTACCATGGATACGAGAACACCGTTGCTGCGATGGATAATTTCCGCATTCTTGACCGCACCGTAGTGATCGAAAACGTGGGTCATGATGCCGCCACCGGAAGTGAGGGTAAGAAACAGCGACCGGAAGCCGATCAGGCCCCGGGCGGGAATAATGAACTCCAGGCGCACCCGACCCTTGCCATCGGGCACCATATTCTCCAGTTCGGCGCGACGCTGCCCCAGTTCTTCCATCACGGAGCCCTGGTGCTGGTCTTCGCAGTCAATCACCAGCTGTTCATAGGGCTCCTGCAGCTCGCCATCCACTTCTTTCTGGATAACTTCCGGGCGCGATACGCCTAACTCAAAGCCTTCACGACGCATGGTTTCAATCAGTACAGACAGGTGCAGTTCGCCGCGACCAGACACACGGAACTTGTCGGGGCTGTCGCCCTGCTCCACGCGCAGGGCCACATTGTGAATCAGCTCCCGCTCCAGCCGCTCCTTGATGTTGCGCGAGGTGACAAACTTGCCCTCTTTGCCGGCGAACGGTGAGTCATTCACCTGGAAGGTCATGCTCACCGTGGGCTCATCCACCGACAGGGGCGGCAACGCCTCCGGTGCTTCCGGGTCGCACAGAGTGTCGGAGATATTCAGGCCCTCGATGCCGGTGATACAGACGATATCCCCCGCTTCCGCAGATTCGACATCGACCCGCTCCAGTCCAAGATAACCCATTACCTGCAATACCTTACCCTTGCGCGTACCACCTTCCGCGTCCACCACCACAACCTGCGTGTTAGGCGACAACGTGCCACGGGTAATACGACCCACGCCAATAACCCCGACGTAGCTGCTGTAGTCCAGGGCGCTGATCTGCATCTGTAAGGGGCCGTCGGAGTTCACAGTTGGTGCTGGAACTTTATCGATAACCGTCTCAAACAGAGGCTGCATATCGGCACTCATGTTCTCGTGCTCCAAGCCCGCTATACCCTGGATGGCGGAGGTGTAGATGATGGGGAAGTCCAGCTGCTGTTCAGTGGCTCCGAGGCGATCGAAGAGATCGAACACCTGGTCCACTACCCAGTCAGGACGGGCTCCGGGCCGATCGACCTTGTTAACCACCACGATAGGATTCAGGCCCTGCTCGAAGGCCTTGGAGGTTACAAAGCGAGTCTGGGGCATGGGACCGTCAACCGCGTCCACCAACAGCAACACCGAGTCGACCATGGACAACACCCGTTCCACTTCACCACCGAAATCCGCGTGTCCGGGGGTATCCACTATATTGATGCGGTAGCCGTTCCACTCGATCGCGGTATTCTTGGCCAGGATGGTGATGCCACGTTCACGCTCCTGGTCATTGGAATCCATGACTCGCTCGGCGCCTTCAGAGCGGCGATCCAGCGTGCCGGACTGCTGCAACAGGCAGTCCACCAGGGTGGTTTTACCGTGGTCTACGTGGGCAATGATAGCGATGTTGCGTAGCTTATCGATCAAGGGAATACCTCAGGAATATGGAGATGCGTAAAAAAAGGCGCGGATTATACCCCATCACGGCGGCACAGGCATGCACACAACAGTGTAATTAATAGCGCCCCGGCAGAGGGCCAAGTCCTCCAATCAGGGCGCATAGACCTTGATATCCAGCTCGCTGTCCTCACCCAGGTGGCCGGCATGATTTCAGAGAAATACTTGACAACGAATTGCATAGAGGCCATAACCACTGCGACTGGTCAGGGCGAGCATTATACGGACTTCGCCCCTGCATTTGTGCAGGTCGGCCATGCAATCCTACATAATTGGGCTTTTGCACCATAACAGTGCATAAGCGCATTATTATGGTGCATGCAGGGTGCATCCCGCGCAATCAATGGTATAAATTCGTTGTATATCAGCGGGTTACGTTAAGCACTTTTTTGGCACAGGTTTTGCTTCTGGTGAGACTGCCGAGAACTTCTGGTTAGTCCGCGTGGCGAGGCACCAGATTCTGGAACACGGGCCGGCGCAGCTGGCCCTATCACTACCCTTTGGAGGACATAAGATGTCACAGAATACCCTCAACCTGATCAAAGAGAACGAAGTGCGCTGGGTCGATATGCGCTTCACCGATACGCGCGGTAAAGAACAGCACGTGACCATCCCATCCAAGGAGGTCAATGAAGACTTCTTTGAAAGTGGCAAGATGTTTGACGGCTCATCCATCGCTGGCTGGAAGGGCATCAACGAATCCGACATGATCCTGATGCCGGACGACAGTGCCTCTGTACTGGATCCCTTCACCGATGACGCCACAATCATCGTGCGCTGTAACGTGGTCGAGCCCACTACCATGCAGGGCTACGACCGCGACCCCCGCTCTGTGGCCCAACGTGCTGAGGAATACCTCAAGTCAACCGGCATTGGCGACACCGCCTACTTCGGACCCGAACCTGAGTTCTTCGTATTTGACGATATCAAGTGGCACGTCGACATGTCCGGCGCCGGCTACAGCATCCACTCCGAAGAAGCGGCCTGGGCTTCCAACCACCAGTTCGAAGACGGCAATATTGGCCACCGTCCCGGCGTCAAGGGCGGCTATTTTCCCGTACCTCCTGTCGATTCCCTGCACGACATTCGCGCAGCCATGTGTACCGCCATGGAGCAAATGGGACTGGACATTGAAGTGCATCACCACGAAGTAGGTACTGCCGGCCAGTGTGAAATCGGCGTGCGCTTCTCCACCCTGGTGAAGAAGGGCGACGAAGTGCAAATCCTGAAGTACTGCGTACACAATGTGGCCCACGCTTATGGCAAAACCGCCACGTTCATGCCCAAGCCCGTGGTTGGCGACAACGGCTCCGGCATGCACGTACACATGTCCATCGCCAAAGACGGCGACAACGTTTTTGCGGGCAACGGCTACTCCGGCCTGTCTGATGAAGCCCTGTACTACATTGGCGGCATCATCAAGCACGCGCGTGCCCTGAACGCTTTCACCAATGCGTCTACCAACTCCTACAAGCGCCTGGTACCAGGCTTTGAAGCCCCGGTAATGCTGGCCTACTCCGCTCGCAACCGCTCCGCTTCTATCCGCATACCCTATGAGCCAAGCCCCCGGGGCAAGCGCGTTGAGGTTCGTTTCCCCGACCCCACCGCCAACCCCTACCTGTCCTTCGCGGCAATGCTGATGGCCGGCCTGGACGGCATCCAGAACAAGATCCACCCCGGCGATGCCGCGGACAAGGATCTGTATGACCTGCCCCCTGAAGAAGGTAAAGCGATCCCAACCGTTGCCTCCACTTTCGAAATGGCGCTGGCAGCACTGGACGCGGACCGCGAGTTCCTGACCGCGGGCGGCGTATTTTCCGATGACATGATCGATGCCTACATCGAGCTGAAGAACGAGGAAATCCAACGCTTGAACAGCACGACTCACCCGGTCGAGTTCGATATGTACTACTCCGTGTAATCGGGCATTTTGTTACACCAGCCCGCTCAACTTGAGCGGGCTTTTTTTTGCGTGAAGAATACGAACTCGTGGAACTCTCGAAGGGATGTATTTTCTGATAGGGTGGAACTATCAGCGTTTACTTAAGGTAAAGTCCATGACCAGATTTATACTGCTCGCCCTGCTACTGGCCCCCCTGGCTGCTGCGGCCCAATCGATCTATCGCACCACAGACGAAAATGGCAATGTGATCTTCACCGATGCTCCCGGGGCAAATGCCGAACAGTCGGAGCGCGTTGAACTGCAGCCCACCAACACCGCACCACCGCCACCGCAAAGACCGGAGCCAGTGGCACCCCCCGCAGCCGAGGAGGAGGCCATTTCCTACACGGTGAAAATAACCGACCCGATTGACCAAACCTCCATGCCCATGGGGCCTGGCAACTTCCAGGTCAGCGCCCGCGTCGAGCCCGAACCGGGGGCAGACGACAGCCTGCAATTGTTCATCGACGGCATCCCCTGGGGTGACCCCCAATCGGCTACCACCTGGAATCTCACCAATATCTTCCGCGGCCAGCACGATCTCACCGTGGCCGTTATTGCTGGCAACGGGGATACACTGGTGAGCTCCGGCCCAATTCGAGTTTTCGTACACCGGCCATCGATCAATTTCCGCGCGCGGTAATAGTTGCTCTGGACAGCACCGCATAAGCAGTGCACCATATTGGTGCGCTGGGATCTGTAACGACCACTCGTAATGCCCACCTGAGTTGCCAGGTAGCTTGCAAGCCGCAGCACACTCCAAATAAGTGAGCACTTACTCTCTCCCAGCGCACTATATTCAGGCGCGTAACAGTTTTATTTCCCAGGCACGCCATTGTGGCTTCATTATTGCTATGTCTATGGGACGGGGCAACCTGGGTCAGCCGTTGGCTGGGCACAAATGGTACGGGCAAGCACCTATTCGCCACTCAGGGTAAGAGGCCAAGATGAAGCAGGACCAGGGCATACTGGACAATATCAGCACAGGGGTAGTGGCACTGGACGGTGACCTGCAGGTCACCGCCCTCAATTCCGCCGGAGAGGCCCTGCTGGAGACATCCGAAGCCCACTGCCTGGGGCTGCACGCCAGTAAACTGGTGATGCGCTGCGACGGTTGGCTGCAAAACCTCGAGCAGGTACTGCGCAGCAACAGCGCCCACGCCAGCCGCAGCGTAGCCCTGACGCTGCCGTCGGGACAGGACATTCACGTCGATATCATCATTACCCCTATCCCGTATAGCAAGACAGGGGATCGTCTGCTGGTAGAACTGACGACGGTGGACAGGTTGCTGAAGATCAGCCGGGAGGAAAGCCTGCTGCACTCCCACGAGACTACCCGCGCGGTCATTCGCGGCCTCGCCCATGAAATCAAGAACCCGCTGGGAGGCGTTCGTGGCGCGGCGCAGTTGCTGGCCAGGCAGTTACCTGATGAGGAACTGGCGGAGTACACCCACATCATAATCCGCGAGGCGGATCGCCTACGGGACCTGGTCGACCGCCTGTTAGGGCCGAACCAACAGCTGGATATCCAGCCCATCAACATTCACGAGATCCTGGAGCACGTGCGCAACCTGATAATCGCCGAGTCGGACAACAAGGTCACCATCTGCCGGGACTACGACCCTAGCCTGCCAGAAGTCCCCGGCGACAAGGCCCAGCTCATCCAGGCCGTATTGAATGTCATGCGCAACGCACTGCAGGCGGCAAGCGACCAGGAAAAGTGTGAAATCGTCCTGCGCAGCCGCTCCCAACGACAGTTCACCGTCGGCACCCAGCGGCACCGACTGGTATCCCGCATCGATATTATTGATAACGGTCCGGGAATCCCGGCCGACATGCTACACGCCATATTCGCGCCGATGGTTACCGGCCGCGCGGACGGCACCGGCCTGGGCCTGTCAATTGCACAGTCGATTATCAGCCGTCATGGCGGAGTGCTTGAATGCGACAGCCAACCCGGCGAGACCCGGTTCACCATTTACCTACCAATACCAATACCAATACCAATACCAATGGAAACAGTTAATGAATAGCCAAGCAAAAGTCTGGGTTGCGGATGACGACAGCTCAATCCGCTGGGTTCTGGAACGCGCCCTCACCCAGGCTGGGATAGAAAATGAGTGCTTTGCCGACGCGGACCAATTGCTCAAGCAGATAGAAACCGAGCGACCCGATGTGATCATCAGTGATATTCGCATGCCCGGTACCGACGGGCTGGAGCTACTCTCGCTACTCAACGCGTCTTATCCTGATCTACCGATCATCATTACCACCGCCCACTCTGACCTGGACAGTGCCGTTGCCTCCTATGAACAGGGCGCCTTTGAATACCTGCCCAAGCCCTTTGACCTGGACGAGGTGGTAGCGATCACCGAGCGGGCACTGGCGCATGCCCGGGAACGGCGCGGCACCACACCGGTAGCGGAGGAGTTACCGCAAACCGAGATCATCGGTGAAGCCCCCGCCATGCAGGAAGTGTTTCGCGCTATAGGACGACTGGCCCACAGCAACATCACCGTGTTGATCAATGGCGAATCCGGCACCGGCAAGGAATTGGTAGCCCGCGCACTGCACCGTCATAGTCCCCGCAGCAGCCAGCCCTTTATCGCCCTCAACATGGCGGCGATTCCCAAGGACCTGATGGAGTCGGAGCTGTTTGGCCACGAAAAAGGCGCTTTTACCGGCGCCAATAGCAAGCGCGAGGGACGCTTTGAACAGGCCGACGGTGGCACCCTGTTCCTGGATGAAATCGGCGATATGCCGGCAGACACCCAGACCCGACTACTGCGGGTACTGGCTGACGGCGAGTTCTACCGCGTAGGCGGCCACGTGCCGGTAAATGTTGATGTGCGCATCATTGCTGCGACTCACCAGGACCTGGAGGGATTGGTACAGCAAGGCGCCTTCCGCGAGGATCTCTTCCACCGCTTGAATGTCATCCGCATTCACATTCCCAAACTCGCCGAGCGACGGGAAGATATCCCCAAGCTCATGCAGTACTTCTTCGCGCAGGCTGCGGAAGAACTGGGCGGCGAGACTAAAATCCTGCTGCCGGAGGCGGAACAATTTCTCACCGGCCTGGACTGGCCGGGTAATGTGCGGCAATTGGAAAACTGTTGCCGCTGGATAACGGTCATGGCCTCTGGTCGCGAAGTACACCTGCGTGACTTGCCGCCGGAGCTGGGCACCAGCATCGCCGCCCCCATGGCACTCGAGCACTCTGACTGGCGAGAGTTGCTCTCCAACTGGGCACAAAATGAGCTGCTGCAGGGCAAGCAACAAATCCTGCAGGAGGCCGTTCCTGCCTTCGAGAAGGTTATGATCGAGATAGCCTTGCAACATACCCAGGGGCGCAAACGGGATGCCGCCGAGCTACTGGGCTGGGGACGCAATACGCTGACACGCAAAATGAAAGACCTGGAGCTCTAGTCCAGGGCCAGGCCCGGACGCAGGCCATTATGCTCAGAATCGTCTTGTTCCAGCCCGAGATCCCACCCAACACCGGCAACATCATTCGCCTGTGCGCCAACTCCGGCTGCTCCTTGCACCTCATCGAGCCCCTGGGGTTCGACCTGGAGGACAAAAAAATGCGCCGGGCGGGGCTGGACTATCGCGAATTCGCCGACGTCCAGTTGTATGCCAGCCTGGAGGAGTTCAGTGACAAAGCGGGCGAGCCCAGGCTGTTCGCCGCCACCACCAAGGGCGGCACGCCCTACCACGAGGTTCGCTATCAGGCTGGTGACGCCATCGTATTTGGCCCGGAGACCCGTGGGCTGCCCCAGGAATTTCTCGACCGCGTGGCACCGGGGCAGGCTATTCGCGTGCCCATGAAGCCGCAAAGCCGCAGCCTGAACCTCAGCAACGCGGTCGCTCTGGTCGCTTATGAGGGGTTACGTCAGTTGGGCTTCCCTGGGCTGGAGTGAGCGCGCACCTGGTTCAGCTCGCAGCTCGCCGCCTTTTGATCTTTTTGTGGTGTGCCGCCACCCTCGGTAGCCTGAACCACCACTCAGTGTGTTGCTTCTGAAGCGCCTTCCTCAGCAGCTTGCGACTGGGTGAGCGCCTGCTGGTACAGGGCCTCGAAATTAACCGGGGCCAGCATGACCGCTGGAAACGCACCTTTCACACAGACCGTATCAATGGTCTCGCGAGCGTAGGGAAACAGGATATTGGGGGCCGCAGTTCCCAGCAACCGCCGCAGGTTTTCTCCTTCAAAACCCTTGATAAAGAAAATGCCGGCCTGCTGTACCTCGATGAGGAACGCCGTATGGTCTTCGACCTTGGCAGTGATGGTAACGGTCAACACTACCTCGAAGTTGCCCTCTTCGTCGATCTTGTCACTCTTGGTGTTCAGGTCCACGTTGACCTGGGGCTGCCATTGTTTCTTGAAAATTTCCGGTGTCGACGGGGATTCAAAAGACAAGTCCTTGGTATAGATGCGCTGCATCGCAAACTGTTGCTGCTGTTCTTCTGGCTTTACTGCTTGTTCGTCGGCCATTGAGCCGTCCTCCTATTGGTTATAAAAATTTCCGGGTTATGCGCTAGCCCGCTCTAGTAATTCGTCCAGGCTGCCCTGCCGCTCCAGCAGCCACAGGTCGTCAAATCCGCCAACGTGCTGTTCCCCGATCCAGATCTGCGGCACCGTACGCCGCCCGCTGCGCTCCATCATTTCCTGTCGCAAGCGGGGCTGTTCATCCACCGCTAACTCTGTGTATGCAACATTCTTCTCATCCAACAGACTGCGGGCGCGGATACAGTAGGGGCAGAAACGGGTGGTATAGAGGGTGATGGCCTTACTCATAAGAATCAGTATCAGGTGACCGTGGGCAGCTGCAGGTTACCCCACTCCATCATGCCACCTGTCATCTTGTTGACCTGGGTATAATTAGCCGCCTTGAGTTGCTTGCCGGCTGTGCTGGCCTGCTGACCCATTTTGCACACCAGCACCACAGGCTTGTCCTTGTATTTTTCCAGCTCCACCATGCGCTCCGGCAACTTCGTCGCCGGAATATTTACCGCACCCATAATGTGACCCTTGCTGAACTCACCCGAATCGCGCAGATCGACAAATACGCCTTCCTGGGCGTTCACCAGGTTAATGGCCCGCTGCGGGGACAGTGACGGTCCGCTCTTGCGACTCTCATGCATGATCAACATTACTATTACGGCCAGTAACGCTGTTGTCAGCAGCCATTCCTGTGCCAAAAATTCGAGAAATAATGCCATGGTATTGCTTGCTTATGCCTGCCGGGAATTACTGGGAATGGTTTTAGGGATCAAGTCCCTGCCAACGCGCCGCAACCGGGCTGTCGTTTGACCAATCCCGCCTATTTAAAGGGGGGCAAGTATACAGGGTCTGTGCAGGCGCAACCAGAGTAGATATCCTTACGATGCAGCTAAATCTGCAGTAAAGGCATATAGAGTATCTCGTGAAGAACAGGCTATCTGGGAGGCGGGCGACGGTTACTACCGACCGCCGTAGATACTATTTGCGACTTGCTGACGAATTCGCTTTGAAGGTTCAGTGGTTAGCAGGTTTTCCAAAGCTGCCCTGTTTTCCGGAAAGGTATCCATAGTATTGCCCAGCAGGAGAGCCATATTGTATCGGGTCTTCTCATCTGACTCACTCTGGATAGCAGTTCGCACTGACGCTACTGCAGGAGGCGAAGGATT
>CBDTVJ010000081.1:0-11871 GCA_965363655.1 uncultured Halieaceae bacterium
GAGTATCTCTCTGCTGTGGTACTGCAGGACATCCGGTCCACGCTTGATACCTGGGTATGCCTACAGATACGGGCTGCTGATGGGCTGGATGCACTGCTTGCCGAGAGAGCGCCGCAGTGGCATCAGGTTGGTCGTGTCTGTTTCCATCTGGCGGAAAATAAAGGTGACCCGGACTTTCCTTTCGCCTTCATGGCAACTTATGCCCCTGAAGTGTCAGAGCAGGGGCGTGTTCGCCATCAACCACTCAGTCGCGCTTTACAGGAATATGCCGGGGCGAGAAATAAGCAGGCCTTGATTCGTCTGCTTTCACCGGTTCAACTGGCCGCTGAATCCAGCGCTGTGATTAAGGATCTGGTGGATACCGGCGACATCTATCACCCCCTGGCCTGGTCAGCCGCTGAGTCCTATGAGTTTCTTAAGGATGCACCACAATACGAGCAGTGCGGAGTGGTGGTCCGGCTGCCTGACTGGTGGAAAAAACGGAACAGGCCGCGTGTCGGGGTTACCATTGGTGAGAAAAAGCAGCAGAATTTTACCGCCGATTCACTGCTGGATTTCAAGCTGAATATTGCTCTGGGTGATGAGTCCCTCAGCAAGGCCGAATTGAAAAAGCTGATGGCGGCGGATAACGGCCTCGCTCTTTTGAAGGGGCAGTGGGTTGAGGTGGATCAAGAGAAACTGCACGAGGCCCTCGCCCACTGGGAGAGAGTGGCGGCCGAGTCGGCAGACGGCGGGCTCACCTTCGCAGAAGGGATGCGCTTGCTGGCAGGTGCTCCCGCCGATTTGCGAGAGGATGACCCGGAAGAGAGCCGGGGGTGGTCTCTTGTTAAACCGGGCAAATGGTTGGCTGCACTGCTGAATGAACTGCGCGCACCCGCACAGCTGAAGGCTGCCAACCCGGGTAAAGCACTCAAAGCAACCCTGCGGCCCTATCAACAGGAAGGTGTGAACTGGTTGTGGCTGCTCTCTCAGTTGGGATTAGGTGCCTGTCTGGCGGACGACATGGGCTTGGGTAAGACTATGCAGGTTATTGCGGTACTACTGATCTTGAAAAAGAGGCAGCCTGACAGGCCCTCTCTATTGGTACTTCCCGCCTCGCTGATTGGCAACTGGAGAACAGAGCTTGAGCGGTTTGCCCCTACTCTACGCAATCTGATTTATCACAGGTCCCAACTGAGCCTAAATGAAATGGATGCCATCGCTAATGGAACCTGCGCCCTGGACAACTTTGATATTGTGATGACCACCTATGGCACACTGATGCGCCAGGACTGGCTGGAAGAGCGGGAGTGGCAGCTGTTGGTGCTGGACGAGGCCCATGCCATCAAGAATCCAGGCGCCAGGCAGAGCAAAGCGGTCAAGCGTCTCAATGCCAGGTCGCGAATTGCGCTAACCGGCACACCGGTAGAGAACCGGCTGTCAGATCTCTGGTCACTGTTCGACTTTTTGAATCCTGGCCTGCTTGGATCGGCTACGCGATTCAAGGCGTTTGTGAAATCCCTTTCTGAACGGGAGAGTGACCAATATGCGCCGTTACGCAATCTAGTGGGCCCCTATATTTTGCGCCGCCTGAAGACCGATCGATCCATCATAAGCGACCTGCCGGAAAAGACTGAAATGCCCGCCTACTGTGGTCTGAGCAAAGTGCAGGCGGCGCAATATCAACAGGGCGTCAACCAGATGGCGAATGCTATCGAGAACCTCGAAGGCATAAAGCGTCGCGGCCTGGTGCTCTCTTACCTGCTGCGCTTCAAGCAAATCTGTAATCACCCATCACAATTGCTCGGGGATGATGAGTACGATCCGAAAAAGAGCGGAAAATTTCAGCGTCTGGCTGAACTGTGTGAAGAGATCGCCTCGCGCCAGGAGAAGCTGCTGGTGTTTACCCAATTTCGTGAAATGACCACTCCACTGGCAAATTTTCTGGCACAGCAGTTTGGTCGGCCTGGCCTGGTGCTGCATGGAGGCACCGCCATTAAGCAGAGACAAAAACTCGTTGAACGCTTCCAGGATGAGCAGGGGCCACCCTTCTTTGTTCTCTCGCTCAAGGCGGGAGGCACCGGCCTAAACCTGACACAGGCATCCCACGTTATCCACTTTGATCGCTGGTGGAACCCGGCAGTGGAAAACCAGGCCACAGATCGCGCCTTTCGCATCGGACAGAAAAAAAACGTACTCGTTCACAAGTTTATCTGTCAGGGAACGGTAGAAGAGAAAATAGACGCTCTAATTGGCGAAAAAATGGCCCTCGCCAATGATCTGCTGGAGGGCGGCGCCAATACTTTGATAACGGAGATGGACAATGAGGCATTGCTTAATTTGGTCTCACTCGATATTGAGAGGGCGCAAGTCTGAAAGGTGAAATCACATGAGTTATGGCGAATGGGCTCCCTACGTGCCGGTGGCAAAACGGCGTGCCAGAGCGGCCAGAGAGATCAATAAATTACGGAAAAAAGGCACGGTAATTCAGCCCATCGAGGTTCAGGGGCGGAAAATCGCTCGCACATTCTGGGGTGAAGCCTGGTGTAGTCACCTGGAGAAATTCAGTGATTATGAAAACCGTCTGCCCAGGGGGCGAACCTATGTTCGTAACGGTTCGGTTTGCCATCTAGCCATCTCAAAAAGCAAAGTGGAGGCCATTGTCAGCGGCTCGAAGCTTTATAGAGTCGACATTAGTATCAGCCCATTGTCGGTAGGAAAATGGAAAGACCTCCGCAAACAGTGCGCGGGGCAGATTGGTTCCATGCTGGAATTATTGCAGGGACGTTTCTCCGACAACGTCATGGGGATAGTGACCGATCAGAACCAGGGACTATTCCCTAGTCCCAGCGAGATAAAGCTTGCCTGCGACTGCCCCGACTGGGCCGAGATGTGTAAACATATTGCCGCCGTCCTGTACGGTGTTGGCGCCAGGCTCGATCATCAGCCGGAACTACTTTTTCTATTGCGTGATGTTGATCATGAAGAACTGATCACCACAGAACTGGATATTCAGTTAGCCACATCCGGAAAAGGAAAACGACGCCGGCTGGCCGGGGCTGATCTTTCCGATGTCTTCGGCGTAGACATGGAAGAGCCGGTAACACCCGGCCCTAAAAAAAGGGCTATTAAAAAGACGGCCAGGAAGAAAACAAAAACGTTTAGGTCAACAGCGGCAGCGGTCACGAGCTTACGCCAGAAATTCGGGATGAACACATCACGGTTTGCAAAGTTAGTTGGCGTCAGCCCGGCAACTGTAACCAACTGGGAAAATAGCAGCGGTAAGCTCAATCTCCAACAACGCTCACTGGAAGCGCTTAGCCGAGTGGCCGAATATACGCCGGAGCAAGCCGTGAGAAAATTAAAGCGGGACCGATAGGAACCCCGGCAATCACTGTTACAGTAGCGTGCCCCACGCGGCACATCTTGCAGGATTACAAATGTCGAGCGGCCAACTGATGGTCGTGTAGGACACGGATTATCTCAATGCCGTAGCTAACTTCCCGGTAGTAGATAACGTGGCGCAAAGTCGGGTGCTTTCTATATCCTGCCCGGATGTTGTCGCAGCGCTTCCCAAGCCTGGGGTTGGTGGTTAGGAGGCCCAACGCGTCCGCCAAATCATCAATGTACTTTTCGGTTTGTTCGTCACCCCACTGGGAAAGCGTATACAGCCACACGGATTCCATATCGTCTCGCGCTTTAGGCGAGAGCCGGTATTCTGGTTCAGGCATGTTTAGCCGTCATTGCGCTTTTAAACTGGGCTATGTCAAACCGTTGTGGCTCACCACTTTCCTCGCCTTCGATCAGAGCTGCCCGGATAACTTCGATATCAGCTTGACTGGTCTGGTCACGCCGGATCAAGTCGCGGATATATTCACTGTCATTAGTGAAATCCCCCGCATTGATTTGGCTTTTTATCCAATTATCCTGATTGTCGGTGATGGTAATCGTTTTGCGTTTGGTGCCCATTAGTCGACCCTCTGCCTAAGCACTATTTATCATACTATCGATGCACTTTAGCATACAAACTGAATTATTTTGACACGATGAAGCTATTTTTGTGCCCAGGAGCCCTGATGCCGACGAGGCTGATGGCTATACTCTCTGTGTCATCTATGACGCCGCCACCGAACTTTCGGAGCTGATGATTTTGGACTTTGGCGGCGTTGCAGCTAATAGCCGGTTTTTGTCTTCCTGACCCGGGACAGCCCGCTCCCTTCACCCGGCTACTTGTCCATTCTAGTTCGCGACTTGCTATACTTCCCGTCGCACCCAGGATCACTGCACAGAGACCGCTCAATGAAACCGATTTTAGCCCGCCACATTCTGACCCTGTTAGGTATATTGGCCCTGCCAATAAGCGTCGCGCAGGCGACCCAAGCACCCGCAACTGCAAGTAATGCACAGCAATACCAGCAGTGGATCATAGATATGAAAGCAGCGGAGCGCGGGCCATTCGCCCGTATACGCTGGTTTTGTAACGATGGCAGGATACTCCCGCCCAAGGCCTATGCCTGTGGTCCACAGGGCGGCCAGCAGCACGGAGAATGGAGCGCTAACACGCAGCAACTTCGCGGCGACGGCTATAAGATTGCGAACCTGCTGGCGGGTATCGACGCACCCGTGGCAATCGCACAAACTGACTTCAATGATAGCTACAACCAGATACTGATCGAAAAATTCCTGATAGCAGCTGACGATGGCTGGATCCTGCGTCGCGCCATGTTTTATCGGGGTGCCTTTCAGGAAGAGGCCGAGGCCAGCGGTGGACGCGAGCTGCTTGTCGCCATGAGCGCGAATCCTGAATGGATCGGGCATCGGTACCCTGCGCTGCGTATTGGTGCCCGCCTGTTACCCCATGGCAAGGACAGTGGCTCTGTGCAGAAGGTTCGCCAGGTATCGGCCTCCTTGTCCAATCAGGACGCAGGCTTCAAGAGCTTGCGCGGTAAGATTCATGGCACACCGGATGCCGGCGACGCCAAACGGGTCCGTGATTATGCGGAGGACGTGGCCGATTCGGCCATGAAGAAAAAGTATCTGGCACTGGCTGATGATATTGATGCTGTTTACCAGGCAGGGCCAATGCCTGAGTTACTGGAGGCCGCCGCCAGTCGTTATACTGCCGCACCCTGGCTGCAAGAGCTGCTACGCAACGCGGCCAGTTCCTACGCCAGTGATGCCGCCGCCGGCAATCGCTACCACTCAACAGCCACCTTGCTTGCCGATCTGCGCGATGCTATTCCAAGAATCAGGAGCGCCTCGGTACGGCTCGATATTCTCGATCTTAGCCTGACCGTTGAAGCAGAAAACTTTCGTGCCAGTGTCGAACTCCGGGAGCGGTTGGCGCAGGCTTCCCGCCATCAACGTGTCGAATGGTTGCAAGCAGCAATTGACGCCGCCTACGGCACCGGTGCCATTAATCAACGTGGCCGCGTGGAACAGCAACAGTCGCTCGCCAGGCTGGGCACCCAGCAAGTAGCTCTGGGTGACTACTTAAAGGCGCTTGGCTATCTCGGGCGGGTGCCGGGATGGGGCACCCAGGGAATGCGCTACCAGTTTTATGCATCAATGCAGAAACTTTCTGATATCGAGCCAATGTCACTGCTCTTTATACAGGACCAACTGCGGGGTTCACCGCTATTGTTTTATTCGCAGCTCCTCGACACTCTGCAACGCGATGCAAACAAGCTGGCCGGCGTTCGCCACAAGTTGTTTGGCAATGAAATTGGCGTGGGCTTCCGCGCCCTTAATCCCGGCTTGGCGCGGGGCGTGCTATACGCGCCTTCCGACCTGCAGCAGATCGGCAACTTCTCACCCAACGGGATTTACCTGCTCCCGGAGACTGTTTCTGACCTGCCACCCATTGCAGGCATCATGACAGCTGGTGAAGGCAACCCATTGTCACACGTTCAACTGCTGGCACGTAATCTTGGTATTCCCAACGTAGGCGTCAATACTGCCATGTTGCCAACTATTCGTGAGCATGACGGCGAAAACGTAGTGATGGCGGTCAGTCCTGCCGGACTGGTCGAGCTATCAAAGGACAGTGCTAAATGGGATTCATTGTTTGGAAAAACAGAATCGAGCCAGGAAGTTGTAATCCGTCCCGACCTGACCAAGCTTGATCTTGGTGTAAAAAGTTTCCTCAATTTGAATGATTTGAGTGCCGATGACTCCGGGCGCACCGTCGGGCCAAAAGCCGCCAAACTGGGCGAATTGCGCAAGCATTTTCCCAAAGCCGTATCTCCGGGTGTCGCAATCCCTTTTGGAGTGTTTCGCGAGGTGGTGCTGGACCAGCCCTATCGCGACACACAGCAAACGGTGTTCGAGTGGATGGTGGAAAACTACCGTAATATTGAGACACTAGCGGCAGGCTCGCAAGAGCGTTACGAGACGGCAGAGCGCTTCCGGGCAGAACTCTATGACCTGATCATGCAGGCGCGTCTTGATATGCCATTGCAACAGCAATTGCGTAGCAGTATGGAGCAGGCCTTTGGTGCGCTGGACGAAGTCGGCGTCTTCGTTCGCTCTGATACCAATGTCGAAGACCTGGCCGGCTTTACCGGTGCGGGACTGAATCTCACACTGCCGAATGTGGTGGGTTTTGACAATGTACTTAAGGCCATCCCGAGGGTTTGGGCCTCACCCTTCACGGCACGAGCCTATGCATGGCGGCAGTCTCATATGGAGTCGCCGGAGAACGTATATCCGGCGGTACTGTTGTTGAAATCGGTATCCAACGACAAGTCCGGTGTGATGGTTACCCAGGATATTGATACGGGTGATCGCCAGGTCCTTTCGGTCGCTGTCAACGAGGGAGTAGGCGGTGCCGTGGATGGACAATCTTCAGAGTCGCTGCGAATCGATACCCGGGATGGCTCGGTACGCGTACTGGCCATGGCGACCGCACCCTGGCGGAGTAACCCATCAGCTAGTGGCGGTGTTGATAAGTTGCCAGTAAGCGGTGACGAGCACGTGTTACAGCCCGATGAGATTAAGCAGTTGATCCAGCTTACCAAAGAGTTGCCGCAACGTTTCCCGCCCATCACCGATGACCAGGGGAATCCTGCGCCAGCGGATATCGAATTTGGCTTTCTCGACGGAAAATTGCACTTATTCCAACTACGCCCGTTCCTCGAAAGCCGCAAAGCTCGTGGCAGTGAGTACCTTAGCAAGATGGATGAAGCGCTGGATGGCAGTATGAACAAGATTGTCAATATGCAGGACACACCGAGCGAGTAGCCTCATACGATGATACGTACCACCCTCCTCTTTATTTTTATTATGTTCTCGGCGACGGGTATCGCAGAGAACAAGGGTGGTTACCCTTCATTGTGGGACTGTTCTGACCCAGCCCTGCAGCTGCAGTTGGATCGCATAGTAGGAACACTGGGATACGCGAGGGCCATCAAGGAAAAAAGACTGTCCCTTACCCTGGTTGATATCTCCGATCTGCACACACCAAGGGTTGCCTCAGTGAATGGCAATACCATGATGTACGCCGCCAGTGTTCCCAAGCTTGCTATCCTGCTGGGTGCTTTCGTCGAGATCAGGGAAGGCCACATGACGCTTGATGAGGAGACACGCGAATCCCTGACCGAGATGATTCGATTTTCGTCCAACCAGGAAGCCACCCGTATGCTGAATCGTGTTGGCAAGGACCGCCTTATTGACATCCTGCAATCAAACGAATTTGATCTTTACGATCTGGAGGGCAGCGGCGGACTCTGGGTCGGAAAGGAATACGGTAAGTCACCAGCCTACCACCGCGATCCACTGCATAACTTCTCACACGGGGCTACTACCATGCAGGTAGCCCGATTTTACTATCTGCTTGAAACCGGCCAGGTGGTTGGCGAGGATCTCAGCGCCGAGATGAAGGCCATGCTGGGTGATCCGGGAATCAATCATAAGTTCGTCAAGGGGCTTGCACGACATCCCGAAGCGAAGATCTATCGCAAGTCCGGCTCATGGAAGCGCTGGCATGGTGACAGCGCACTTATAGAAGCAGGAGACAAAAAATACATTGTCGTTGGCCTGGTAGAGGATACCAATGGTGGTGCGTGGCTCAGTCGCATGATCGGACCAATCCATGAATTAATAGCTGCCCAAAAATGATCATTTATATTTCTTCACAAGCTGACAGCAAGTGGCAGAGGGCTGTTCTCGTCACAGCCGTAATACTTCTGTTTGCAGGCTGCAGCAGTGGACAGCCCAGGATGGACACACATGAGTCGCTGAATGCCACGCTTTGGGCATACACAGCAGCAGAATATGCTGCAAGTACCACGCAGGCTTACCATATTGCTGGCGCAAATCTTGACCTCGCGCTGGCTGATTCACAGTGGAGTGCGGCCCTGGAACAACAGGGGGACTACAGCGCTCTGCCGCCCGCTGTTCTTATGGATATTGATCAAACCGTACTGGATAACAGTCATTACAATTCCGACATAATTGCGCGGTACGGCGGATATTCGCAGGAAACGTTCAAGCAATGGTGCAATGAGATCGCTGCAACGGCCGTTCCGGGTGCGAAATATTTTGTTGATCATGCGCGAGAGCGTGGCGTTACCATCATCTATTACAGTCGTCGGCTTGAGACTTTGCGTGACTGCACCACAAGGAATATGGAGGCACTTGGTTTTTCGCTGCCAAACCAGGAGCATCTACTGCTTAATAATGGGCTACCTGCAACAAAGAAGGCGCAACAGCGTACCGAGTTAGCCTCGCAGTTTCGTATCCTGCTGCTGGTGGGTGATGACCTGGATGATTTCGTAGCAGGCTCGAAAACAGAGGCCGCTGCACGCAGAGCCCTTGCAAACCAGCATGCTGAGCGCTGGGGCAGGGAGTGGATTATTTTGCCCAACCCCATGTATGGTAGCTGGGAAGCATCGTTGTACGGCTTTGACTATGCCCTGCCCAGAGACGAGCAACTGAAACTCAAGCAGCGTCACCTGGCGGAGTAACAGGAGCCAAATTCATTCTTCAACCAGAATCCTCGGCACACGCTTTCAGTGATACGCGTCGATGTTCTTTCACCAACATGAATCCCACCACCAACCAGCACATAACCAGAAATACGTTGAAAACAAAAAAACCTGATGTAGACAGCGCCAGAAAATGCACGCCAAACAATACAGTGATGGCCGCCAACCCATCCCCAAGCCGTACGTACAGGGTATCGATTGCGGGCTTGCCACGGAACTTCATGGCAGAGCTGACAGGCAGCCATAATACGTGGCGCGAGGTATTATTCAGCGAGTAGTCGGTGGCGTTCTCGGCAATCTTCATCATCTTGATGACCGCCAGCACTGGCAGCAGAGCCATGACTGTATATGAGGTCAAGGCTATGACCGGCAGAATTAGCAAAATCGCAGCGAAGCCCCCGTATTTGAGCAGACGGGACGCGACAAAGGCTTGCAGCAGCAGCGCGACGGTATTCACCCAGAAGTAGAAATTGCCATAGAAAGCCGTGGTGCCGTCTCGGACAAAATTCAACATGGAGCCCTCGTCGGTGATTCCCCGTTCCTGGGCATCCAGGGCAAGGGTCTCCTGGATTACCCGAAACAACAGGTTTTCACCATTGGTGTTGACCCAGTTGGTGAACAATGTGACCAGGGCAGCCAACAACAGAAACTTACTGAACAGCACGAGTCTGGCACCATTCCAGATACTGGCTTCACCCCCTGCTGAGTCTGCACCGGTATACGTACTCGGGGCACCATCGTTAGCAATTCGCCCATGGATATCTTCCCGTTGGCCAACCCTGCGCACCAGGAAAATGGAAACGAGCAACGGGGCGGTGGCCACCAACAGTAGCGCTTCGGTTGGAATGGTGCCGGAATTAACCAGTTGATCCACAATCCAGGAACCGGTGGCAGCGCCAGAAGTAGCGCCTATAGCAATAAACGGCAACATACGCTTGCCCCGTTCATCGGTATAGACGTCGGCGCAAAAGGTCCAGAACTGGGCCACCACAAACACCCCGAACATACCGACCCACAGGTAGTATACGATGCCTGAGAGCGGCAGCTGATCAAAGAAGAAGTTCGGTTGCAGAAACCAGAAGATGACCATATTGGAAATGCAGAACAGCGTTGCACGGGTAAACAACGTGACCCGGTCCCAGCGATCGGCTAATCGCGCATACCAACCGACGACGAACAGCAGAATAACGCTCTGGGCAAAGCTGGAGTAGGCCTTGACCTCCATCTTCGACAAGCCCTCGATGTCCGATACCGCGATCCAGCCTTCTCGCAGAGGCTTGATAAAATAGTAGGCCAGCAAGATCAGGAATACATTGGCAAACATCAATACCGCAGTAGTACCCTCTCCGGGCCTCACCTCGGTGAAGAGACCCAAAATTCGTTCGGTTGTCGAGAGCTGAGGCATTCTATAGAGACCTATGAGGGGGATCTGTGCTGCTTGTGGAAGAGTATCCCAGGTTTATTCCAACAGGCTATGTAACGTGCCAGCACCCTGCCCCCTGCTTTAGGGTATAGCGACCCTGTGGTCGTTTTCTATCAGTTTGTGTATCCTGGTACCCAGAGTCTGGTGATCTACCGCTGAATTTTGCCGTAAGATATTGGATATTACGACCACCATGTATTGCAGCTTTACGCCATCAACTTCCTCTTCCACGATAGCTACAGAGTTCATATAATTCCTGACATTGCCATGGTAAGCCGTGCATTTAAAGCCTTCTTCCTTCTTGCAGCTGTAAAGCGAACCCGACTTGAAATAAACAGCAGCGCCACTTAGCGCAGGCGAAGAGGCATAACGTATACGACGCTCAGTCATATACAGCAATCTTTTTAACTGGCGACTGCTCCACTCATCTACCAAAACACCCTCTTCCATCTTTAACAACAACTCCATCAGCGTACGTGCAGTTGCATAGCTGTTTCCTCCGCCTGCCACGTTTGCCTTGCCCTGGCGAGTAAAAAAACTGCCCTGGCGAATCTGATCCAGGGGCAATCCGTTGCGGGTCACCGGCTCCCAGAAAGTTTGCTGGAATAGCTTTGTAAGCTCACTGCTCGCAGTGGTGGAAAAAAAGGTTCGAATCTGTTCTTCTGACACAGGGTAATCCTTGCCGAAGTGCCTGAGCAGCATGGCATCGCGCATCACCATCGCCGCAGCAGAATTTGAGCTGACTGAAAGCATCCAGTCGAGGTATTCCCACAGTGAGCCCTGATCGCCATCCGCCAAAGTGCGTCGAATCAGCTCCCTTGTTTCTACATTGAAAATCCGAACCGTGTGATGGTCACTATGCGAAAAATCATCCGCCGTCATCACCGTGTCCCGAAGAATTGATTTCCTGCGAGCAAGGTCGTCCGGCCAGGTATCGGCCAGGGCCTGGAAGAGGCCAAGTGCGGCGAGCAACTTGCCAACACTACCTACATTTTGGCGAACATCGCCGCGGTGTTCGGCATAGCGTGGGTTGTCCAGATCGGTTAAATCCAATACGGCAATACCGTACCGATCAGCATTATCACCGAGTAAAGCCTGGATGCTGGAGGTTAAAGCAGGATCTGCCGCCGGTAAGGCAATGTTTTTCCCCACAAACCGTAAATCGACCTGGTCAGTAGGCAATAATGCGCCCGGTGGCTGAGAACCACCCTTCGCGAGACCTTCATTAGCCAAACGCGCCCCCTCCACGCGTCGGATCCCTGTTTCCTCATAACCATCCAGTGGATACGCCATCAGTGTGGCCGCTGAAGCAGCTAGCGCGAGGGCCACGAGTGTTGAAATCAGTGTGATTGCTAGTTTCATTGTTCAGGTGCCCTGCTGATGCAAATGTTGATCGGACCTACTCTCTTCTGGTACCAATCATAAAGGCGAATGGAAGGTTTAACCAGTCATACTCCACTGTACGTCGGCAAAGGATATGGC
>CBDTVJ010000082.1:0-11846 GCA_965363655.1 uncultured Halieaceae bacterium
GCACGCCGCGCCAGTCTTATTATTTGTAGCAAATGCTACATCCCTAAGTGGCTTATTCTCCGTGAGTCACAGCGAGGAAGTCTCTTTTCCCCAAGAGACTCTTGAACACCCGATCACCTTCCCCTAGAGGTGATCGGGTTTTTTTATGCCATGTAAACGCGCTGTGTCGCTGCCTGCAGGGGGCGTAACTGGGCGTCCAGAGCATTCCTGCGGGACACTCCCCTCACTCCTGGTCGTTCCCCTGGGCATAGACACTGTCGTCGGTTAACCAGGCGTTGAGGACGGTGGTCAGCTCCTTGTGGCCATCGTGCTTGAGCGCGGAAAACAGCTGCGCACTCGCCAGGCCCTCATAGTCCTGCAACTCGGCGCGTACCTTGAGCAGCGCACTGGTGGCGGGGCCACGCTTCAGTTTGTCCGCCTTGGTCAGCAGGATATGCACGGGCATAGCAGCCTCTATGGCCCAGGACAGCATTTGCTGATCGAAAGCCTGCAGCGGGCGGCGGACGTCCATTAGCAGGATAAGCCCGCGCAAACTCTGCCGCTTTTGCAGGTAGTTCTCCAACTGCTTGGTCCATTCCTGCTTGACTGCCAAGGGGACTTTGGCGAAGCCGTAGCCTGGCAAATCAACCAGGCGCTGGCTCTCGGAGAGCTCGAAAAAGTTTATAAGCTGCGTACGCCCTGGCGTTTTGGACGTCTTGGCAAGCTTTTTGTTGTTTGTTAAACTATTGATTGCACTGGATTTTCCGGCATTGGAGCGGCCGGCGAAGGCCACTTCCCAGCCATGGTCAGGAGGGCATTGCGACACCTTGGCCGCGCTGGTCAAAAACTGTGCGCGGCGGTAGTCGGGAGCCGGTGGTGCTAGCACCTGATCTGGGTCAGTCATTGCGAGGTATTGCCTTTTTTGGTGTGGGCATCTCGTATATAATGCCACAGCTTTTTTTGCCTGTTACCAAATGCTTTATAATCGATGAACCAACTCCCATTTTAGAGGTTTTCAATGAAAAAGATATTTGCTGTAGTGTTGCTGTGCTCCTCTGCCGCCGCCCTTGCCGGAGCGGCGCCTGAAAAGTACCAGGGGTCCTGTTTTGCCTGCCATGCGTTCGGTGCCGCAGGTGCGCCTAAAACGGGTGATGTCGCTGCCTGGCAGCCCCGTCTGGAAAAGGGTATGGATGTACTGGTGCAGTCGGTAAAAACCGGCTTGAACGGCATGCCACCCACGGGCTTGTGTGGTGATTGTACAGACGACGAATACAAGGCCCTTATCGAGTATATGTCCGCACCCGCCGAGTAAGCGGGTCTCTCCCAACGTTTAATCTGGAATTGACATGAAGAAAGTAGCAATCCTGCTTGGCCTGACTCTGGGCTGGGCATCAAACGGCTTTAGCGCCGACGCCGGCCTTACTGGTGATGCAGGGGCGGGGAAAAACATGAGCATCGCCTGTGGTGCCTGCCACGGCGCGGACGGCAACAGCGCTGCGCCATTTCCCAAGCTGGCAGGCCAGGGAGAAAAATACCTGTTCAAGCAAATGCAGGATATCCGCGATGGTGCGCGCTCTGTGCCTACCATGGCCGGTCAGCTGGACGGCAAGAGTGACCAGGAGCTGGCGGATATTGCCGCCTATTACAGCGCCCAGGCGCGCTCTGGTGGCCAGACTAACCCTGATATGTTGGCGCTGGGTAAAAAAGTTTATCGCAGTGGGGTGGCGGAGCGCAATGTCGCGGCCTGTACCGCCTGCCATTCGCCAACAGGTCGCGGCAATGCTCCTGCGGGCTATCCCGCCCTGGCCGGGCAGCACGCCCAGTACGTGGCCGATCAACTGCGCGCTTATCGCAAAGGGCATGAGGATCCTGCCGGTCGCACCAACGACGATGCAAGCATCATGCGTACCAATGCTGCCGGCCTCAGCGACATGCAAATTGAAGCGGTTGCCAGCTATGTCTCCGGCCTGAACTAGTCGGAAAGTTGAAAAAAGGTGGCATTTATGCAACCTTTTTTTGCAATAAGAGAACATCAAGCCCCTACCGCTGTCTCATCTTGCGTAATTTTTTTTTGGAGAAAATCATGATCAAACGCCTGTTGTTGTCCCTGCCCCTGTTGCTACTCAGCCTGTCCTGTGCGGCGGCGGAAGAACCCAAGGAAACGTATATTGCGGGTACACACTACGATGTGATTGCGCCGGTTGTGCGCACCGCTGATCCCGACAAAATAGAAGTCGCGGAATTCTTCTGGTACGGCTGCGGACATTGTTATGCTTTTGAGCCAGCGCTACAGCAGTGGAAAAAAACCCAGGCCGATGATGTAGCCTTCGTCGGTGTACCGGCGATCTGGAATGAGAAAATGGCCCTGCATGCCGCGGCATATTATACGGCCGAGACACTGGGCGTTCTGGATACCATGCATGATGTGATCTTCCAGGCGATGAATGTCGATCGCAAGCGGCTCGCTACCCAGGCGGAAATTGAGGCCTTGTTCACTGCCAACGGCGTGTCCGCAGAGGATTTCAACAGCACTTTCAATTCCTTTGGGGTTGGCAGCCAGGTTCGACAGGCAGGTTCCCTGGCCAAGGCTGCCAAGATAACGGGCACGCCAGCCCTGGTGGTTGATGGAAAATACCATGTCAGTGCGCGCAAGGCCGGTGGTCAGGCGGATATGCTGAAAGTCGTAGATTTCCTGGTAGAGAAAGAGCGGGTGGCCAGAGGCGGCAAGTAATTGTCGCAGTTTGTTTTCCCGATCTTGACCGGTGCCGGCATCCAGCGATAACGGGTGCCGGGGCTGCGCTGCGGCGAAGCTGTTATTACATCCCGCTGGTATAGGTCTCCAGCGAGGTTTTTCCGCTAGCGCGAATTTGCACGAAGGCCTGTGAATACTCCCGCAGCATAGCCAGGCAGTATGCCAGCCTGTCCTCGAAATACTCCTGTGCACCGTCTTTGTTTTGCGCCGGGTCGTCGTTGAATATGGTATCCACGTAGCGAATGATGAGGTGCTCAGGCAGGTAGCAGATACGACTGTTCTTATAGCTGCTCATACGTAATTCGGCGACAGGGTAGGAGCCACCATCGGCCGTTGAGACGGTAACAATGAGAGCTGGCTTGTGTGCGAGTTCACCCCCGGCCGTCCACATCAGGAAAAAGTTTTTCAATCCGGCAGGTGCCATCCCATGCCACTCCGGAGATACCACCACGAAGCCGTCACAGGATTTAAGTTCTGCGCTCAGGGGCGCCAGCGTGCTTTGCCACTGTTCATCGCCTTCCCAGATTCCCTCATCCCACAGGGGCAGGGGGTTGCCGCCGAGATCGTACAGCCAGGTGTCGTCGCACAGTCCCTGTGCCAATAGCGCTTTTTCAATATAGTGGGCGACCTTGCCACTTTGTGATTGGGGTCGGTGACTGCCGCAGATAATGCCGATTTTCATTCCGCTTCCTTATGCAAATCCAGGTGGGCCTAAATCACCAGCCACTCGGGAATGGGTAGGCCTTTGTTTTCTAAAAATACCGGGTTAAACAGTTTACTCTGGTAACGGTTGCCGTAGTCACACAGAATGGTAACGATGGTGTGACCCGGACCCAGGTGTTCCGCCAGGCGCACCGCGCCGGCGATATTGATACCTGCAGAGCCCCCCAGGCAGAGCCCTTCTGCTTTTAACAGGTCAAAAATGTAGGGTAGGGCTTCTTCATCTCTGATCTGGAAGGCGACATCTACCTGGGCCTGCGCCACATTGCCGGTGATGTGGTTAATGCCAATCCCTTCCATGATAGAGCCGCCAGCGCTGGGTGCCAGCTCTCCGTTTTTGAAATACTCGTACAGTGAAGCGCCGGAGGGGTCCGCCAGACCGATGGTCACGCCCGGGTTACGTTCCTTCAGTGCAGTGGATACGCCTGCCAGGGTGCCGCCAGTACCCACGGCGCAGACAAAGCCATCGACTTTGCCATCGGTTTGCTCCCAGATTTCCGCGCCGGTCGTGCGGTTGTGGATTTCCATGTTCGCAAGATTGTCGAACTGCCGGGCCCAGACCGCACCGCAGGCCTCTTTGTGGGAAAATTTCTCCGTCAGGCGCTCTGCTGTGTGTACGTAGTGGTTGGGATCCTTGTAGGAAGTGGCTGCCACCAGGTGCAGATCCGCGCCCAGCAACTCCAGGGTATCAATCTTTTCCTTGCTCTGGGTGATAGGCATTACCACGGTACTTTTATAGCCCATGGCGTTGGCCAGCAATGTTAGCCCGATACCGGTGTTGCCCGCGGTGCCTTCCACGATGCGGCCTCCCGGTTGCAGCTCCCCGGACTCCTGGGCGGCGCGAATGATGCCCAGGGCGGTGCGGTCTTTCACCGAGCCACCGGGGTTAAGGAATTCCGCTTTGCCCAGAATGGTGCAGCCGGTACTTTCCGACACCTGCTTCAGGTGGAGCAGGGGCGTATTGCCAATTAGCTGGGTAACGTCAGAGGCGATTTGCACGCTGTAGTCTCCACTAAAAATCCTCGCAGAGTATGCCACAGCAAGCAGCGCGGGTCAGGGCTTTGTCACGCCGCGTCCGCGATAAAGCAGGACGCTCAAAATCAGGGAGAGGGTGGTGATGAAGAGCATGAAATTCACCATGGGGTAGGGTGTGTCTTTGAGAAATGCCCCGACCAGGGCTGTGGATGAGGCGGACAGCGACATCTGGATAAAGCCCAGCAGCGCTGATGCGGTGCCGGCGAACTGTGGAAATGAGTGCAGTGCCACCGCCATGGCGTTGGGCAGTACCAGGCCAATACCTGTGGCATAAAAAACCATGGGCAGGATCAGCACCCAGATGTTATCAGGCAGGACGTGCGCGCCCAGCCACATGGCCCCTGCGGCACCGGTCGCTAACAGGGAACCCAGTAGTATGGTGTGCTCAGAATCAAAGCTGCGGGTCAGCCTCGCGCTCACCGCACTGCCCAGCATGTAGCCCGCGACGGAAGTCAGGAAGATAAATCCAAAATACTCCACTGGCACTCCCAGCATGTCGATATAGACAAAGCTGGATGACGACAGGTAGGCCAGCAGGCCGGCGTAAATAAAGCCGCTGGCAAAGGTCGCGGTAAGAAAAATCGGGTCGCGGAACAATTTCGCGTAGTTACCGGCGATGACAACCGGGTGCAGGCTCTGGGGTTGGGGCAGGGATTCAGCCAGGAACACACGGATCAGGATAATCATGGTGACGCCGTAGAAAGCCAGAAAGTAAAAAATCGTGGGCCACGGCAACCACAGCAGGAGAATACCGCCCAGGGTCGGTGCGATCGCGGGCGCCAGTGCCATTAACATGGCAATCAGCGACAGCGCCCTGGCGGCGCGGGTTGGTCCGTACACATCACGGGCGACCGCGCGGGCCAGGGTGGGGCCGACACAGGCACCTACGCCCTGTATAAAACGGAACAGCAGTAACTCTTCAACGGTGGTGGATAAACTGCAGCCTATGCAGGCGGCGACAAACAGCACGGTACCGCCGATGAGGATTGGTTTGCGCCCGAAGCGATCAGCCAGGGGCCCGCACAGCAGGTGAAATATCGCAAAGCCAGTGAGGTAGGTGCTGAGGGTGAGGTGCATGCTGCTGATATCAGTATCCAGCGCCACCATCATGCGCGGCATCGCTGGCAGGTACATATCGACACTGAGAGGGCCCAATGCCACCAGTGCTGCTAACAGGGCCAGCAGCCAGCGTGAATCATGGTGAAGGTGTCGATGGGGCATGGGGCGGCGATGCTAGCCCATGCGCCTGACTAAAGCAAAAGGGTGCTTTGCTGCCGCTATTTCTCGAAGTTCATCACTACTTTCCACCACAGTTTTGGCAGCAGGGCGCGCCACAGGTAAAGCAGCTTGGCCTCTCCGGGGTAGATGATGTCCTTGTCTTTCCTGACGCCTTTCTCGATGGCGTCTATCATCTTCTCGGGGTCTCCCAGGCGGCCACTTTTCTTGGCTTCGATGATGCTGCCGGGTGTGTCGGTAGAAATGGTCTGGTCGACCAGGGGAGTGTTCGTAGCGGGAGGGCACACCAGGTGAGCGCGCACACCAGTGTCGCGAATTTCGTTCTGCAGTACTTCCATATAGGCATTGACTGCGGCCTTGGTGGCGCAGTAAGCGCCCATCTTGGGTACCAGGGCGATGCCGGCGATAGAGCCGAAGGCGATGATGCGCCCGTTGCCACGCTCTATCATCGCCGGCAGCACGGCGCGCACCATGTAGGTGGTGCCGAAATAGTTGATACGGAACAGTTTTTCCATGCCCTCGTGGGTATGGTCGATAAGCTTGTGACTCGGCATCAGGGCCGCCGCATGTATCATCAAGTCGATGGGGCCCAGTTGGGAGGCAACCGCGGCGACTTTGGCCTCGACGTCTTCGCGACTGGAGATATCGCAGTGAAAGGCAGTGATATTGTCGGATTCAGCAGCCGTATCCTGCAGCCCTTGCTCATTCACGTCAAAGATCGCAACCTTGGCGCCCTGTTTGGCAAGACGCCGGGCGGCGATTTGTCCCATGCCGCTGGCGCCACCGGTTACCAGGGCAACTTTGCCCGCCATATCGTCCATAACTGCTCCACTCTCTGCTCTGTTGGTTGTCGTCTTGCTTGCGCTCAGGCCGCACATACTGCGACCGGGTGCCAATGCGGGCAAGCCCCTAAGCGGCCATCAAAAGTGACGGTTTTTGTTACAACACGGTGCTGTCCGCAATGTGCTCCAGCGGCAGCACAGTTTTTTGCACCACGCGTCGCAGTTCAAAGCTTGAGTGCACCCCCGCAACGCCCGGTATGCGGGTGAGTTTGCCCAGCAGGAACTTCTCGTAATATTCCATATCCGGTACCACCGCTTTTAACAGGTAATCCGAGCTCTGGCCGGTTACTACCGAGCACTCCATGACCTCCGGATAGCCGCTGACCTCCGCCTCAAAGGCCTCGAAGCGGTCCGGCGTGTGGCGGTCCATGCTGATGCCGATGTAAGCGGTGAGCTTGAGCCCCAGCATGGACTGTTCCAGCAGGGTGACGTGGGCGCGGATCAGGCCGGACTCTTCCAGTCGCTTGACCCGACGTGAGCAGGGCGTGGGTGAAAGACCCACCGCTTCGGCCAGTTCCAGGTTGCTGATGCGGGCGTTGACCTGCATGGCCTGCAGGATTTTGCGGTCTGTACGATCCAGTTTCACGGGTTGGTCCTCCTGGGTAACTCCCTGCCGAATATGGCCAAAAGAGCAATATATCACCAACAATTAGTAATATAGTAGAGAAATATTGCGAAATTTAGAGAATGTACCTGCAGATTTGCAATCACTCCCTAAAGCGACTGGCCTATACTATGCATCCGGCTGTAACTCACCCGTTGCGATGGGCGAGAGCGGATTACCCTCCCACTCTAGCCCCGTTCACGCCCCACAAGGGCCTCTGCTACAGTATATCGCGCGGGTGGCGGCCACCCAATAAACAGATGACAGGTTTCATCCTATGAGCAGCTTTGACCACCGCAAGTACCAGCCATTCCAGTCGATTGCCATGCCAGGCAGGCGCTGGCCCGATCGGGTAATTGAGACAGCGCCCCGCTGGTGCAGTGTGGATTTGCGCGACGGCAACCAGGCGCTGATCGAGCCAATGACGGCGCGACAGAAATCCCTGCTCTGGGATCAGTTGGTCAAGATCGGTTTTAAAGAGATCGAGGTGGGCTTCCCCTCGGCTTCCAGCCACGATTATGATTTTGTCAGGGAGTTGATCGAGAACGACAGGATTCCCGAGGATGTGACCATCCAGGTGCTGACCCAGGCGCGTCCCAACCTGATCGAAAAAACCTTCAAGGCCCTGCAGGGCGCCCGTCGCGTTATTTTGCATGTCTACAACTCCACTTCCACGGTACAGCGGGAGCAGGTGTTTGGGCTGGATCGCCAGGGCATTGTCGATATTGCGGTGAAAGGGGCGGAGCTGGTGCGTGACTGTGCCGCGAAATACCCTGAAACTGAATGGGTTTTTGAGTATTCCCCGGAGAGCTTTACCGGCACAGAGCTGGATTTTGCGGTAGAGGTTTGTGACGCGGTAACGGCGGTGTGGCAACCCACACCTGAGCACCCGGCGATTATCAACCTGCCCGCCACCGTGGAAATGAGCACACCCAATGTCTACGCGGACCAGATCGAGTGGTTTTGTGACCGTGTGGCCAACCGCGAGAGCCTGTTGATTTCACTGCATACCCACAACGACCGGGGTTGTGCGGTCGCCGCCTCTGAATTGGGCGTGCTGGCCGGGGCGGATCGGGTGGAAGGCACCCTGATGGGCAATGGCGAGCGCACCGGCAACATGGATATCATTACCATGGCCATGAACCTCTACAGCCAGGGCGTAGACCCCGGTTTGCATTTGGGCCACATGGACGAAATTCTGCAGACCACCAGGGAGTGCACCCAGTTGCCAGTGCATCCGCGTCATCCCTATGCGGGTGAACTGGTGTTCACGGCGTTTTCCGGCAGCCACCAGGACGCTATCAAGAAGTGCCTGCACAAGCGCGATGCGGGCCAACCCTGGGAGGTGGCCTACCTGCCTATCGACCCGGAAGATATTGGCCGCTCCTACCAGGAAGTCATCCGCATCAACAGCCAATCAGGCAAGGGTGGGATCGCCTACGTGCTGCAACGGGATTACGGCCTGGAGTTGCCGCGCTGGTTGCAGATCGACTTCAGTTCTATTGTGCAGGCCTATGCGGAAGAGCGCGAGTCCGAGGTGGGTTCCGATGAGATCCACCAGCTTTTTCAGGACACCTACTACGCAGCAGGCGGCAGTTGGCAACTGGGCAATTACCAGGTGAGCCGCGACGAGGGCGTGGACAAGCTGAGCGCTGAACTGACCCAGGGCTCTGTCTGCCACTCCTTGTCCGGCACGGGTAGTGGCGTGGTTGCCTCCTTTGTCGATGCCATGCAGGGCCTGACCGGCAAGCAAATTGTGCTGGTGGAGTACAATGAGCATGCCTTGAGCCACAGTGCAGATGCCGAGGCTGTGTGCTATATACAGTTAAATATTGACGGAGATCGCTACTGCGGTGTCGGGCGTAGTCACGACATTATCCAGGCTTCACTGGACGGCATTCTGGGCGCGATCAATAAAGCTGCGGCGAGCGAGCAAAACGCCGCAGCCTGATACCCTGGTGTTTTAGCCATGACCATATCCGGAAGGCGATAGAGTATGTACGCAGTAGCGTTACCCTGGTGCAGGGCGCTGATCCTGCTAAGCCTGCTGGTGTTAAGCGCTTGCAGCAGTACCACTTTCGTCTATAACCGGCTGGACTTTATCCTGCCCTGGTACCTCGATGACTATGCTGAGCTCAATGGCGAGCAGGAAGAACACCTCGATACCTTGCTGTCCCCGTTCCTGTCCTGGCACCGTTCCCAGGAGTTGCCCCGTTACATTGATGTACTGGAACACATAGAGACAACGCTGGACCGGCCCCTGACGCCCGAAGATGTGGCGTCTATTTCTGCAGAGTTTGAACGCGCCTGGTTTCGCCTCGAGGGGGAAGCCCTGGACTGGTTGCTGCAGCTTGGCGCGAGTTTGACTGACGAGCAGGTAGACAGTTTCATGGCGGCGCTGTGGGAGCAGCAGCACGAGTACGAAGAGAAGTACCTGGAGCGCAGCGAAGAGGAGTTCTACGAGGACAGCTATGACAACCTGGTGGATAGCGCCCAGGATTATCTTGGCAAACTATCCACCACGCAGCGTGACCTGTTGCTGGAATCCAGTGGCCGCTTGATGCGTTCGGACCGTGCCTGGCTGGAGGAGCGGACTGCCTGGCTGGGACAGATGGGTACTTTGCTGCAGCGCGATCCCGGTTGGCAGCAGCGTATGCGCGCGGCTATTGCTGCGCGCAATGACACTGTGTCACCGCAGTACCAGCGCGTTTTCGAGCACAACCTGGGCGTCATAAACAGCACCGTTGCCGAGCTACTCAACAGCCGCACGGACAAGCAGGACCGGCATGTACGCGGCAAGTTGGCAGACCTGCGCCAGGACCTGGAAACCCTGGTAGCGCAGGGTAAAAAGCCTGAAGATAAAGGCTAGTCCAGTAGGGACAAGTCCCGCACCGCACCCTTGTCGGCGCTGGTTACCATTTTGGCGTAGACCTTCAGGGCGGGGCTGACTTTGCGCGGCCGCTCTTCCAACGGCTGCCAGGCCTGGTCTCCCTTGGCATCCATTACCTCGCGTCGCGCGGCCAGTTCTTCATCTGTCAGGGCCACATTGATAGTGCGCCCGGGTATATCGATGTCGATAACGTCGCCGTTTTCCACCAGGCCTATGGCACCGCCCGCCGCCGCTTCAGGGGAGACGTGGCCGATGGACAGGCCGGAAGTGCCGCCGGAAAAGCGCCCATCTGTGAGCAGCGCGCAGGCTGCGCCCAGACCCTTGGACTTGATATAGCTGGTGGGGTAGAGCATTTCCTGCATGCCCGGTCCGCCGCGCGGGCCCTCATAGCGGACAATGACTACGTCTCCCGCTTTTACCCGATCATTGAGAATGTCATCCACTGCGGCATCCTGGCTTTCACACACGTGCGCCGGGCCGGAAAAAATAAGGATGGACTCATCCACTCCTGAGGTTTTTACCACGCAGCCGTCCTCGGCGATATTGCCGGACAAAATGGCCAGGCCGCCTTCGAGAGAGAACGCGTGTTCCAGGGAACGAATACAGCCGCCCTCCCGATCATCGTCCAGGCTGGGCCAGCGTGTGTCCTGGCTGAATGCTGTCTGGGTGGGAATGCCCCCGGGGCCCGCGCTGAACAGCTTGCGCACTTCCGGGTTGTTGGTGCGCATGATGTCCCACTTATCCAGCGCTTCGCCAAGGCTTGGGCTGTGTACCGTGGGACAGCTGGTGTGCAGCAGGCCCGCCCTGTCCAGCTCGCCCAGTATGCCCATGATGCCACCGGCCCGGTGTACATCTTCCATATGGTACTCGGGGGTGCTGGGCGCAACCTTACACAGTTGAGGCACTTTGCGGGACAGGCGATCGATATCCGCCATGGTGAAGTCCAGTTCAGCTTCCTGGGCGGCGGCCAACAGGTGCAGGATGGTGTTGGTGGAGCCGCCCATGGAGACGTCCAGGCACATGGCATTTTCAAAGGCTTCGAAACTGCCGATATTGCGTGGCAGCACCGATTCGTCCTCCTCTTCATAGTAACGCTTGCACAGGTCGACGATCAGCCTCCCGGCGCGCAGGAACAACTGCTCCCGGTCTGCGTGGGTGGCCAGGAGGGAGCCGTTACCCGGCAGTGACAGACCCAGTGCTTCAGTCAGGCAGTTCATGGAGTTGGCGGTGAACATGCCGGAACAGGAACCACAGGTGGGGCAGGCGGAGCGTTCATACTCTGCCACTGTTTCGTCGTCCGCGCTGTCATCGACAGCGATTACCATGGCGTCGACCAGATCCAGTTTGTGCTCGGACAGTTTGGTTTTGCCGGCTTCCATAGGACCGCCGGACACAAACACGGCGGGAATGTTCAGGCGCATGGCGGCGTTGAGCATCCCGGGGGTGATCTTGTCGCAGTTGGAAATGCACACGATGGCATCGGCGCAGTGGGCATTGACCATGTATTCCACGGAGTCGGTAATTATGTCCCGCGATGGCAGGCTGTACAGCATACCGTCGTGGCCCATGGCGATACCGTCGTCCACGGCGATGGTGTTGAATTCTTTGGCGACCCCACCGGCGGCTTCAATTTCGCGTGCAACCAGTTGTCCCAGATCCTTCAGGTGTACATGGCCGGGGACAAACTGTGTGAAGGAGTTAACGACGGCGATGATGGGCTTCTGGAAGTCGTCGTCTTTCATGCCGGTGGCACGCCACAGAGCGCGGGCGCCGGCCATGTTGCGGCCG
>CBDTVJ010000083.1:0-11834 GCA_965363655.1 uncultured Halieaceae bacterium
TAGCAGTCAGTCTGCTCACAGCCTGGGCGTACCCGGCTGCAGCCTCAACGTATACACCGGGACCCTGCCCGGTTGACCTCGGGACCGCGAGTTTCAGTGTCGACTGCGGCGTACTGCAGGTACCGGAGACCCGGGGGAGCAGCAACGGCCGCCACGTCGCGCTACCCGTTGTTCGCGTAAAGGCATCTGCAGAAAACGTATTGCCGGATCCGGTGATCTACCTGCATGGCGGTCCCAGCGGCGGCATAATGGACGAACTCAATGAAAAACTGGCAGATACCCGCTGGCAACAGGTGATTGGCAGCAATCGCGACTGGATTTTCTTCGACCAGCGCGGTGGCGGTCTAGCGCAACCACTGCTGGATTGTGGCCACCTGGGCCTGTCGGATACGGGGTTTACCAGTGATGCGGATGTGATATCCCCACACTGCTGATCGCCGCCGAGATCGATGCGGGCTGCCCCACCGACTTTTCGGTAGCGGCGCTACCCTTGCTGAGTGCTGGTCAATATGCCGCAGTACCGAATGCGGTTCATAATATGAGTAGTAACAGCGACTGCGTTATGAACATGGTAAAACGTTTTTACGACGAGCCTAAGGCACCCATCGAAACCGCCTGTCTGGCCACCGAGCATGATAGGGTTCAATTCGTAATACCCCAGGAGACACTACAATGAACAAAGAATCCAACTTCATTGCGAAATGAGACTCAGAAAAGCTAACTGAGTCCGTTTCGACTATCAACATCAATATTGTAAAAGGGGGACTAGATGACAAATCAAATAAGATGGCTATCAAATTACAGCGTCAGCGTAATGGTTGCCCTTTGCGTGAGCGTTGTGCCAGTGGATGAAGCTGCGGGTGCGGACGTCAATCTGTTGTTTATGGGCAACAGTTACACTCAATACTACGCCCTGCCGGCGTTCGTCAGCTCGCTAGCCGTAGCCGATGGTTATGATGCGCCGCTGATCGTGACCGACCTGGAAGGAGGCAAGAATGTGGCTTACCATCTGGGCCAGGTCATCAACAACCCACAGAACAATGTCGCCGACCCCAGCATCGCGGGGTCAACCTTTGACTTTGCTATACTCCAGGATCACAGTCTGGGTGCAGGCACGGGCATCGTGCGGCCGCCCTGTGCACTCTTCTACCGATACCATGCGTGGGGAATGGATGCCTCCACCAATTGCGCCGTATTCACACTGACGATGTCGTGTTCATCACATACCCCCGTGGCAAAGTAGGAGGGAGCCAGTGTTCTCGAAATAATCAACGCGTTGTGGAATCGCTTGCGCAGCCAGATCGCGCTGCGCAGATTGGTCTGGTCATCGCCGGTAGTGAGAACAAATACAGGCTCCTCTTCGCCAATAACGAGCTCCCTGAATAGTCGGTGCCAGATCTCCGGATCGTTGACGTCTCCCTGATAAGTGTGACGGCTGTATGTTCGTTCGGTCTCTACCTGTTCATCGGCGATCAGGGCACGCTTCTCGGCAAATTGATCAATGATCGCCACGCGGCTGAATGCGCCAGACGCATGCCTTTCAAGCTGTTCCAGGATGCTCTGGCCAAATCGCCCAAAGCCGACCAACACCACCGTATCCCTGTGGGCTGTGGCATCGAACCTCTGCATCAACTGCCCCCTGGCCAACTGGGTCGCAGCCAATTCGTATTGATTAAAGCTGGTACATTGCTGCACGACCCTGGTGTCCTGCATTACGCGAAGAAATCGCAGATCAGACACGTGATACACGACCTTGGACGCCAACTGCGGATCATGATCGAGTATCAGACTCGCCAATTCGAAATTGATCTCGTCTCTATCACTTAACAGCAGAAATTTGTGGGCCTTGTGCAATGGGTAGCGCCTCAGGTGTCTCAATGGAGCCCCTGACATCACAATAACCCTGACCCGATGATATGAACGCAATTCGTCAAGATCCACATTCTGCGACTTATTGACTATTACAATTACCTTGCGCGCATTGCCACTGGCCTTAATTCTATTGAGGAATCCGCGTGTGAGTTCGCCACCGCCCAATATGACAATTTTGTTCTTGATACTTCTGACGCGCCAGACCGGGGGGCGCAAAGCATGCAGTATGGTTTCGAAGATTGCCGAAGCAGTCCAGATCGGCGCACCAAAATAGGCCACCCATAGCAGAATGCGCCCATACAGAGGACCACCAGTCGGGGTGCCCAGATCAAGTCCGCCAAAGACAAACAGGCCCAGCGTGTAATAGGCCTTGGTGAGCAGGTCCGCCTCGGCCAGACCCGGTCTCTCGGAGACGCCGACTCCCACCATGAGCCCCAGCAAGCCAAAGCCAAAGAGGGTGATCGCGGACCAGGACTTCCAGGATAGTTCCGGGTCAAACGGTATAACCAATCTTGCCATTTTAGCGTCCCCTTTCACTATTCCCGGCTACCGTGGCTCAATCGCATGGTGAAACCCTGTACCGGACGCCCAATAGTTGCATCCATACGCGCGTGCTGTCTATGCAATTTTCAGCTGAAATCACGAGGCGAAGCCAACTGGTGCTTTGTTACGCACTACATGTGCAGGAAATATGCGAAATATGGGGTCCGAGCCCTTTTATCACCTTTTATCAGATATCATGCACACCAATAGGATGATCATGTCTCGGGTGTTAAGAATTTAAAGGATGAATAAACGCACTGTTCAATTTTACAGCGTAATCTTTTTATTAATGGCCTCTGGCTGCAACAATGTGGCCGATAAAACTAGTAAATTCGACGCTAATAATCTTGATATTTGGCCACAATTGCAAAGCCCAATAGCACTCGACGAAGTCACAGAAAACAAAATCACGCTGTTATTAGAAAACATGAGCCTGGAAGAGAAAGTCGGGCAAATGCTGCAACCGGAACTTCGCCATGTCACGCCCGAGGATGTTAAAGCATTTCATGTAGGTTCTATTCTGAATGGTGGCGGCACTTTTCCCAATGGGGACAAATACGCAAGCGCTGCCGACTGGGTGGCCGTCGTTGATAGCTATTACCAGGCATCAATGGACGATTCAGATGGCAATACCGGGATTCCTATTATCTGGGGTACTGACGCTGTGCACGGCAATAATAATGTCGTAGGTGCCACCCTTTTCCCCCACAATATTGGTTTGGGCGCGACTAACAACCCGGAACTAGTCAGGCAAATAGCCAAGGCGACCGCCGTTGAGGTAGCAGCCACGGGCATTGACTGGGCATTTTCTCCCACCGTCGCTACCGTGCGCAATGATCTCTGGGGTAGAGCCTACGAAGGCTTTTCTGAGGACTCCGAACTTGTAACCATTTATGCAGGGATGTTTGTAGCCGGCCTGCAGGGCGAAAGTAATACCCCTGAACTATTGGATTCAGCGCATGTCGTGGCCACAGCCAAACATTTTATTGGTGACGGTGGCACAGAGCGCGGCATTGATCGCGGTGATAACCTGGACAGTGAGCAAGAATTATTTGATATCCATGGCCAGGGCTATATCACGGCTATCGAAGCCGGCGTTCAAAGCGTGATGGTTTCATTTAATAGTTGGCATGGCAAAGCGGTACATGGCAATCAGTATTTACTGACCCAGGTGCTAAAGCAGCGCATGGGTTTTGAAGGCCTGGTAATCAGTGACTGGAATGGCCATAGCTTCGTGCAGGGCTGTACTACCGCTAGCTGCCCCCATGCAATTAACGCTGGCGTGGACTTGTTGATGGCGGCCGGACCAGACTGGAAAGAACTGTACGCCAACACTCTCGAACAAGCCCGTTCGGGAGTGATAGCAAAGGATAGAATTGATGATGCAGTCCGCAGGATTTTAAGAGTCAAATTCAGGGCAGGAATTTTTGAAACTGCGCCTGCTGAGCGTCCTTTGGCGGGAAGAAACGAGCTTATCGGTGCCCAGCCACATCGCGACATCGCGCGACAGGCTGTACGCGAATCCCTCGTTTTGCTTAAAAACAAAAATAATCTGCTGCCCTTGGACCCCAAACTCAACGTTATGGTTGCAGGAAATGCAGCAGACAATATTGGCAAACAGTCAGGGGGCTGGACTCTATCGTGGCAAGGCGTAGGCAATACCAATAAAGATTTTCCTGGCGCCAGCTCGATTTTTGATGGCATTAAAAAGCGTGTTAGTGGCGCTGGCGGATCCGCATTTTTGAGTGTCGATGGCAGCTACCCGACCAAACCCGATGTTGCTATCGTGGTGTTTGGTGAGAAACCTTATGCCGAGGGCCTGGGTGATATTAAAACCCTGGAATATCAAGCGGGAGACAAAAGTGATCTAGACCTGCTGAAAAAATTAAAGGGCCAGGGAATTCCCGTGGTGTCTGTTTTTATCTCAGGCCGACCGCTGTGGGTAAACCCCGAGATTAACGCCTCAGACGCCTTTGTCGCCGCCTGGCTGCCCGGCTCAGAAGGCGATGGGATTGCTGAAGTTATCTTTAAGTCAGCAAAGGGTGAAGTCGAACACGACTTTATTGGTAGACTTTCTTTTTCATGGCCCATGGACGTTTCGCAAACTGAGTTAAATCGTGGTGACCCCAACTACCAACCCCTGTTCCCCTATGGCTTTGGATTAAGCTATAACGATAAAGATACACTGGTAGATGTTTTACCAGAAACTATCCCTGAAAAATACCGGGTAAAAAAACCGAAAGTCATCACTGCAGTGGCAACCCTACCCATTGATTTTGAGCGCAGAGATCATTTGTCATTTACCGATTTCGATGGCGGCGTTGCTACGGTCGTTTCCAACCCGCAGGCTGATGCTATTAATGCCTCTGCCAATGTTGGCTCTATGCAAAAATTTTTCGGCCGGACCTGGGGTGGCAGTACATTGAATTTGGATGGCGCCGTGGATTTTACTGGCAGCAGCGTTTTTACCATGAAGGTTTGGTCAGCACGCCCGGTCCCGGTGCTATTGAAACTGGAAGGTTTGAACGTTGAGAGAACAGCGATACACAACGGCATGGGTGCTTGGCAAGAACTTAGTTTCGACTTTACCTGGGAGACAGGCAGCCAGGTAACCGCATTAACACTTATCTTTGGCAATGGATCCATGGGCAATGCCGCTGATGATCCGGCGAACTGGTCATTTTTATTTGATGATATTGCACTGGAGCCTTAGTGTCATGGGGGGTACACGTGTAATGAACCTTACAATTCATTGGCCTTTGGTGATTTTATTTGATGTACTGCGAAGGCGCCTTTCATCCGCGCTGTGATGCGGGTAAATAAGTTAATTCCTGGGAGTGGATATGCGGAAATGGATGGTTAGTATTTTAGTAGTGATTGCAGTGGGATTGGGATTAGTCTATTTCAGTGCGGATAAGGACACGCGCAATCTTCTTGCCAACCTGCCTATGGATCGCAACGTACTGTTTTGGACGACACCACAGCGCGATGCCTCCTTTCGCGCGCTCGACCGGATACCGATTTTGTCCAAGGCCAATGTCATCAAGTCCGGAACCACTGTTTTCCCGCTGCCAAAGGGTGAGCCAATCGCCATCGCCACCAATGTTGACGCGTATATGAGTGAGCAGCGCACAGCAGGACTGCTCATTATCCAGAACGGCAAAATCAGGCTGGAGAAGTACGGACTTGATTTTGGGTCCGACGGACGATGGACCAGCTTTTCGGTTGCCAAATCGTTTACGTCGACCCTGGTCGGTGCTGCGATCAAGGACGGTTTTATCAAGAGCATAGACGATAAAGTTTCCTACTATATCCCCGATTTGAAAGGATCAGCCTATGATGATGTCTCGATCAAGCAACTGCTGACAATGACATCGGGCATTAAGTGGAATGAAGATTATGAAGACGAGAATAGCGATGTCGCACGCTTTAATGAACATACAGCGGAACCTGGCGTTGACGTAACCGTCAGCTATATGCGCATGCTCACGCGCGAGGCGCCTGCAGGCAGTAAATGGGTATACAAGACGGGTGAAACTAACCTGATCGGCGTATTGGTCAGTTCGGCAACCCAGAAGAAGCTATCAAATTATCTTTCGGAAAAAGTTTGGGCGCCTTTTGGTATGGAACAGGATGCGAGCTGGTTACTCGGTTCTACAGGTCATGAAATCAGCGGTTGTTGCATTCAGGCGTCAACCCGCGATTTTGCCCGTTTCGGTCTGTTCATGCTGAGCGGGGCAATCGTTGACGGAGAAGCGGTGCTGCCCGAAGACTGGATTGCGCAAGCGACAACCGAGCAAGCCGATATTGGAGTTCCCGGAAAAGGCTATGGCTATCAGTGGTGGACCTATGATGACGGAAGTTTTTCGGCTCAAGGTATATTTGGCCAAGGCATTTTCATTGACCCAAAAAGAAAGTTGGTCATTGCCTCAAACAGCAATTGGCCCAAGGCCAAGGATCCCGACACAGTAGGAGCTCAACGCGAGGCTTTCTATAAATCTGTGCAGGCAGCCGTCGATGCGGAGGCAATGTAGCCGCCTTAAGCCCTGACAAGTGTTCTACAAGGCGCCCCTTATCAACTTAGAGCTGACATTAACGTGTGTTACTGGGGCAGCCTGTACTTGCCAGGCGTTTTTAGATTATTGAGGCGAGCAGTCAGGCAGCGAGCCCCACTGCAGTTGCCTGCATCGGCACGAAGCCGGGCAACGCCGCGATACGATCCAACCAGGCCTGCACATTCGGGTAGTTCTGCAGCGATACGTCGCCTTCCGGTGCATGCGCGATGTAGGCATAGTTAGCCACATCGGCGATGGTCGGGTTGTCTCCTACCAGCCACTCGCGCCCGTCCAGGTGAGACTCCAGCACGCCCAGTAGATTATGCGCCACTTCAATGGCCCGCTTGTGATCCAGGGCGGCGCCGAATACGTTCACCAAGCGCGCTGCGGCCGGCCCATAGGCGACCTGGCCCGCTGCTGTAGACAGGAAACGCTGCACTTGCGCCGCTGCCACAGGATCAATCGGCATCCAGGTATTACTGGCATCATAGCGCTCGGCCAGGTACACCAGGATGGCGTTGGAATCTGCAATCACGTTGTCGCCGTCTTCCAGCACCGGCAACTGGCCGAAGCGGTTCTTTGCCAGGAATGCCGCCTGCTTGTGTTCGCCTGCGGCCAGGTCCACATCGACCAGTTCGGCATCGAGGCCCAACAGTGACAGCAACAGCTGCGCGCGATGGGAGTGGCCGGACAGTGCGTGGCGGTAAAGTTTGATGTTGTTCATGGTTCTATCTCCTGCTGTGTTATACAGCTGCTTAGGGTGGTTTATAGGCCCAGTTCACTGAGCCCGGGGTGATCGTTTGGCCCGCAGGTTGCAGTATTGATGCTCATTGCGTGCTCATTGCAATATTGATGCTAAAAAATCCAGGTTCGGTTCGCGTGACAATCCTCACTCGAACAACTCCAGTCGCACCCGCTGGCGGGGAATGCCAAGTGCTTTGGCGGTATCTGTGACGGCACTGACCAGGCGCTTGGGGCCACAGACGTAGATCACTGTGTCATCCGGGGCGCCCGCCAGGGCTGCCGCAATATCCAGTCGCTCATCGTCTGCGCTGCTGTAGATGCTCAGGCGGTCACCCAACTGGCGCTCAAGGCGATCGCGAAAAGCCATGTCCCCGCGGCTGCGCCCGGCATAATGCAACTGAAAGTCAGCGCCGCGAGCCTCCAGGGCCTGGGCCATGGACTTGATCGGGGTAATGCCGATACCGCCTGCAATCAGCAATGCAGGACGCTCGTCGCCATGCAGTCCGAAATGATTGCCGGGCATGTCTATGCGCAAGCGGGTACCGATCTGGTAGGTATCATGCACCGCGCGGGAACCACCACTACCGGCTTCCTCGCGCAGCACGGCGATCTCATAGACATCGCGACGCAACGGGTTGGAGGCGACTGAGTAGTGGCGGTCTACCACCTCCCCCGACGGCAAGCGCACAGGCACCCGTAAATGAGAACCGGGCTCCACCGCCGGGAGTTCGCCACCGCTGGGGTCGCGCAACTCAAACGCCCGTACCCGCGGCGCGAGCTGGCGTACACCGCTAACCACCAGCTGCAGCGGGCCATCGCCCAGCGTATCCGCTGTGGCTTGCGGCGCAGGGTCGGCAGTGGCAGGCGGCATATTGGCGGAGCCTGCGAGCTGGGCTTTCAGGCGTTGGTTTTCAGCCTGCAGTGACGCCAGCTGCTCCTCGATTTCCACCTCGGTAAAACGCGGGGTGATATGTTGCGGGCAATTCCAGTCGAAGCCTTCCACATCGATGATGAAGCCGCGCTCCACCTGTGCTGGATAGTCATCGTCTTCCAATCGGGCCAGCAGTTCAGGCTCATCCAGCCCAACGGTGCGCACCCGGCCCAGCATTTTCAGGCGGGTGCGATTGGGGTAGTCCATAAAAAACAGCGCCACGCGATTATCGCTGCTGAAGTTACCGGTGCTGACGTACTGGCGGTTGCCGGAATAGTCGGCGAAACCGATGGTGTGCTCGTCCAACACCTTCATGAATCCCGCGGGACCACCCCGGTGCTGCACGTACGGCCAGCCGGTCTCGCCCACACTCGCCATGTAAAAGCTGTCCCGGGCGGCGATAAAGAGCGCCTCACGGGCGCTCAGCCGATGGTTATAGTCCTCGCCCCCGTCCATACGGGCATAACCGGCGCGGCTGCCTTCCTGCTGCTGGATAGCCCGAACAACGGGGGTGAAAGCGATCTCGGCGAATTTGTGAGCCATGTTCTGTGCTCCTGGTCTGGCTTGGGCGGCTGGGGCGGCTGCGCCCTTCCGGTTGCGATGTGGCTACTTTGTCAAATTCCCTTGAAAAGAAGAATAGTCTATTATGTGAATTCATTATTACGTTTAGTGGAATTATAGATGGATCGCTTTCACCAGCTCCAGGTGTATGTCGCGGTGGCGGAGGAGGAAGGCTTCGCCGCCGCTGCCCGACGCCTGCAGCTGTCGCCCCCGGCAGTGACCCGCGCGGTGGCCTCGCTGGAGGACACCCTGGGCGTCAAATTGCTGGATCGCACTACCCGCTACGTGCGCGCCACAGAAGCGGGCCGCCGCTATCTCGAGGATGCGCGGCAGATCCTGGCAGGCCTGGAGGCCGCCGATGAGACTGCCGCGGGCATCAATGCCGAGCCCCGTGGCCACCTGGCAGTCACCGCGCCGGTGATGTTCGGCCGGCTGTTCGTGATGCCGGGTATCGTCGATTACCTGGAGCGCTACCCGGCCATGGAAGTGGAGGCGGTGTTTCTCGACCGTTCGGTCAACCTGCTGGAAGAGGGAATGGATGTTGGCGTACGCATCGGGGAGCTCCCCGATTCATCCATGCGCGCCCTGCGGGTGGGCACGGTACGGCATGTGCTGGTGGCGGCACCGGCCTACCTGGCGCGGCACGAATCACCCCAGGTGCCACAAGATTTGCGCCAGCACACCCTGATCGCTTCCACCGCCGGCGGCTTCGGCAGCAGCTGGCGCTTTGCCGATGCTGCGGGCGAGCACCCGTTGAAAATAGACGCAAGATTAACCGTGGCATCAAACGACGCCGTCATCAGTGCCGTGCTGGCAGGTTTCGGTATCGCCCGGCTGTTGTCTTACCAGGTGGCGGCGGAGGTCGAGGACGGCCGACTGCGGGTGTTGATACCGCAATACGAGCCGCCGGAGCATCCCGTACATATTCTGCATCGCGAGGGCCGCCATGCTTCGGCCAAGGTGAGGGCTTTTATTGATCTCATGGCGCAACGGTTGCGTGGTGACAGCACTCTGAACCCGGGGGCGAGTGAGAGCTAAAGTTTCAGACAAGCACCTTCATCACAGCCTCAACGCGGCGAGTCCGGGTCCAGCATCTTCTCGGCGATACCCTTGGCTTCCAGCATATCGAATTCGCCCAGTGCCGTTTCCAGCGACTTGAACAGGTCGGCCGCAGGGCCAGTGGAGAGTAGTTGGCGGTGTCGCTCCACCGTATCCAGTGCGCTGGTATCAAAATTTTCCAGTTGCTGTATTAGTTCCGACAGTATCACGCTGACATCCGCCCCGCCTGCTTCGGTCTGCGCTGGGCCCGCCTCCACCTCACTTACTGCGACCAGCGCGTCCAACACTCGCGACATCTCTGCCGCCGCCAGGTCGCGGGCTGCACGTTCTACCTGCTGCTCTTTAGCCTGCGCTTCAAGTACGTGACAGGCCTGCTGCAGTGGATCGGCGCCAATACTGCCGGCCACGCCTTTGAGGGTATGCGCCATGCGCATGGCAAGCTCCCAGTCCGCGCTCGCCACCGCCGCATCAAACTCGGCAATGAAGTTTTGCTGGCTCACCTTGAAGCGGCGCAATAATTTGAGATACAGCTCGTGGTTGCCCTGGGTTCTAGCGAGGCCATTGTCCGTATCAATACCGTCCAATATCGGGATCGCCGTATCGGAACTGGCTTTCTTTACAACCGCAGTATGCGGATTGGACGGTTTGATCCAGGTTGCCATACTGCGAAACATGGCTTGCAGGTTAATCGGTTTGGCGATGTGGTCGTTCATACCCGCTTCCAGCACCTTCTCCCGTTCGCCGGCCATAGCATTGGCCGTCATTGCCAGGATGGGTAGATCCTTGAAGCGCGGATCCAGGCGTAATTTACGCGTCGCGGTATAGCCGTCCATCACCGGCATCTGGCAATCCATCAGTACGCCATCAAATGTTTCCCCAGCCAGGATATCGAGTGCTTCCTGGCCATTATTGGCGACCGCCACACTGATGCCATTAGTGGTCAGTAATTCAACGGCCAACTCCTGGTTTATCTCATTATCTTCCACCAACAGCACCCTGGCGCCGCCCAGGTGACGGATATCAGCGGCCATTTCCTCTTCGACATTCTCGCTGCGACTCTCCCCGCTAACGACATGCCCCATCGACAACAGGATCGTATCCAGCAGGGTAGACGGCGTGACGGGCTTGGTCAGCACCCCGCCTATATCGAGGCCCTCGGCAGCCAGGCCCGCTTCCTCGCGGCCGTAGGCGGTGACCATAATCACTGTTGGTACACTACTGGCCTCGCTGTCAGCCTGAATTGCCCGAGTGGTATCAACACCATCCATACCCGGCATATGCCAGTCCATCAAAACCAGTTGGTAGGGGTCATGCGAATCAGCTTCAGCCAACATGGCCAGGGCGCTCTTGCCGCTACTGCTCTGCTCGACGCGCAGGCCGAAGCTGTCCAGCAGCGTCACCAAAATTTCGCGCGCGGTACTGTTGTCATCGACAACCAGCACACGCACAGCATGCAACTCCGATACAGCGGCAAGATTGCGGGGGGCGGTTTCGCCAGTCTGCCTGGCCAGCGGCAGGGTAAAGTGGAATACGCTACCCACACCGGGTTCACTCTCCACCCAGATATCACCACCCATCATGGTGGTGAGGTTTTTACTGATCGCCAGTCCCAGGCCGGTGCCACCAAACTGTCGCGTGGTTGATTCATCCGCCTGGGAGAACGACTTAAACAATTTTCCCTGCTGCGCTGGTGTCATGCCGATACCGGTATCGCGCACTGAAAAATGCAGGTTTACTTGCTCGGGTGTCTGCTCAGTCACCGCAATGCCAACAATGATTTCACCCTCTTCGGTGAACTTGACAGCGTTATTGCCCAGGTTGACCAGGATTTGTCCCAGGCGCAGCGGGTCACCGACCAACGCCGTGGGTAAATCCGCAGGCAGGTCGAACAGCAATTCGACGGATTTTTCCTCGGCCTTGAGTCCCACCAGGTTAGCCAGGTTGTCCAATACATCTTCGAGGCGAAAGTCGATTGACTCTATATCCAGCTTGCCGGCTTCTATCTTGGAGAAGTCCAGGATGTCATTGATAATACCCAGCAGGGACTCAGCTGAACGGTATACCTTGTC
>CBDTVJ010000084.1:0-11806 GCA_965363655.1 uncultured Halieaceae bacterium
GCCTGCTCAATATGTCGGCCCGCACCTTGCGGCGGCGCCTGGAAAAGGAGGGCACGTCCTACCAGCGCATTAAGGACAACGCCCGCCGGGATGCCGCGATTTCGATGTTGAGCCGCGATAGGCTCACGGTCAGTGAAGTGGCGGAGCAGGTTGGTTTCTCTGACCCCAGTGCCTTTCACCGCTCGTTCAAGAAGTGGACGGGGCAGTCGCCGGGCAGCTACCGTTAGCTTAAAGCTGCGCCTGAATTCTCAGTCGGACCAGTCCAGAGGGCCGGTGCGCCAATGGTCCTGCCAGGCGGCCTGCCAATCTGCCATCAGGGCAATTGCTGGAGCAGGAATTCCACAATGTCATCCTGTGGTACATCCTGGGACTCCTGCGCCCGACGGTTTTTATACTCCAGGTTGCCTTCCGCCAGGGCACGATCACCGATAACCACGCGATGTGGGATACCGATCAGTTCCATGTCAGCAAATTTTACACCGGGGCGTTCATTGCGGTCGTCCAGTAGCACTTCCACGCCAGCGGCTTGTAGCCGCCGATAGAGATCTTCCGCGCAGTTGGCAACCGCCTCTGATTTCTGCATGTTCAGTGGCACGATGGCCAACTGGAAGGGGGCTATGCTGTCCGGCCAGATGATGCCCTTGTCGTCGTTGTTCTGTTCAATGGCGGATGCCACGATACGGCTCACACCGATGCCATAGCAGCCCATGGTGACGGTGACGTTTTTGCCATTCTCGTTGAGCACCTTGGCCCCCATGGCTTCGCTGTACTTTTCGCCCAGTTGGAAAATGTGCCCCACTTCGATGCCGCGCTTGATCTGCAGGTGGCCCTTGCCGTCCGGGCTGGGGTCTCCGGCCACCACTTCGCGCAGGTCGGCGACCTGTCCGAGGGGGCAATCGCGCTCCCAGTTGACGCCGGTGAGATGCGCCTCGTCCTCATTGGCGCCACAGGTGAAGTCTGCCAGCTGGGCGGCGCTGTGATCAATAATGAGGGGCAGTTCAAGACCAACCGGGCCCAGTGAGCCGAAGCCGGCGCCGCAGGCTGCGCGGACTGCTTCCGCCTCCGCCATGCACAGGGGTGAGGCCACGCCGGGCAGTTTTTCCGCCTTGATGGCGTTCAGTTGGTGGTCTCCGCGCAGCACCAGGGCGACCAGGGCGCCTTCCTCCTCGCCTTCAACCAACAGTGTCTTGAGGGTACTGGCCGGATCAATGGACAGGAAAGCTGCCAGCTCGTTGATGGTCCCGACCCCGGGCGTCGCCACCTTTTCCATGCTTGCTCCGGGTGCGGCGCGCTCGCCAGCGGGGGCCAGCGCCTCGGCCATTTCAACGTTCGCCGCGTAATCACTGCCGTCGCTAAAGGCGATGGCATCCTCGCCGGAACTGGCCAGCACGTGGAATTCGTGGGAGGCACTACCGCCAATGCTGCCCGTGTCGGCGATGACCGGGCGAAATTCCAGGCCCAAGCGGGTGAATATGTTGGTGTAGGCCTGGAACATCACCTGGTAGGTCTCTTCCAGGGATGCCTGGTTTATATGAAAGGAGTAGGCGTCCTTCATCAGGAATTCCCGGGAGCGCATGATACCGAAGCGAGGCCGGATTTCGTCTCTGACCTTGGTTTGGATCTGGTAGAGATTGATGGGCAGTTGTTTGTAGCTCTTGATCTCATCGCGTACCAGCGCAGTAATCACCTCTTCGTGGGTTGGTCCCAGGCAGAATTCCCGCTGGTGGCGATCCTTGATGCGCAAAAGCTCAGGTCCATATTGCTCCCAGCGGCCGGATTCATGCCATAACTCGGCAGGCTGCACTATGGGCATACTCACTTCCTGCGCGCCGGACTTGTCCATCTCCTGGCGCACAATGGCTTCCACATTACGTAGCACGCGCAGTCCCAGTGGCAACCAGGTATATAGCCCCGCTGCCAGCTTGCGAATCAGGCCCGCCCGCAGCATCAGTTGGTGACTGATAACCTCCGCGTCGGCGGGTGTTTCTTTTTGAGTGGCGATGAGGAAATTACTGGTACGCATGAATATATCCGATGGCTGGGCTAAATCAGGGCGCCTAGTTTACGTGTGAATACTTCGAGGGTACAGCGTGCTCTCCAATGGGTATCGCCGGGCTGTTTTGCCCGACTGACCGGCTGGTAAATCGACGCACCTTTTTGACGCGTATTTATCCGGCAGGGGCCTCCGGCACTAAAAAAATAGGGTTTTTTTTCGCTCAATCGTAAAAAACGCTTGTATTGCAGGTTTTCATGATTTATACATTGCCCTGAGGCTTGAGGCGGCAACAGTTTTCACAGTGTGGGAGGCCTGCGAGCCCGGGTTAAAGTGAGTTCTATTTCAAATTTAAGGGAAGGTTGAAAATAACATGGCGATTAAAAAAGCAGCTAAGAAGGCTCCAAAAAAAGCAGCAGCCAAGAAGGCCCCTGCTCGTAAAAAAGCAGTAAAGAAAGCAGCTCCTGTGAAAAAGGCCGCTCCGGCTATCAAGGCAAAAATGACCAAGAGCCAGATAGTTGCAAGTCTGGCTGACAGCACTGGCTTAACCAAAAAGCAGGTTAACGCTGTTATGGACGAGTACGAAGTACTGATCGAGCGCAGCATCAAAAAACGCGCAATCGGTGAGTTCACTATTCCCGGTATGATGAAAGTTACTACCGTGAAGAAGCCCGCTCGCAAGGCACGCAAGGGTATCAATCCATTTACTGGAGAAGAGACCATGTTCAAGGCCAAGCCAGCGAGTATTGCGGTAAAGGTACGCCCACTGAAGAAGCTGAAGGAATTCGCTACTTCCTAAGTGACGCCGTCGACCAGCTTGCTGCGGCAAGCTGGTCACAGCAATCCTCTATCAGCACCGTTCGGTGCCGGGGTTCCTGACCCTTCCAATCTGCCACCTCTGAGCTTGGCCTCAAGCCCCTCATGAGGTAAAATCCGCGCCTCGATTTTTCTCTGTACTCGCAATTTGACTGTTGGTGGGACTTTTTCATGCCGATTTATGAATACCAGTGCCAGGCTTGCCACAAGCAACTGGAGGCCCTGCAAAAGATTAGTGATGAACCGCTGCTGGAATGCCCGGACTGCGGTGAGCCGTCGTTGAAGAAAAAAATATCCGCAGCCGCTTTCCGCCTCAAAGGTGGCGGCTGGTATGAGACAGACTTCAAGACCGGTAAAAAGAAGAATCTGGCGGGCGGCAGCGATAGCGCCGGCCCAGGTGCCGGTGAGAAGTCAGCAAGCTCGGACTCGCCCAAGGAAAGTTCGGGCTCCTCCGGCGATAGCAAGTCCAGCGAGAGTAAGAAAACAGCCTAATTCCTGGCCCCTGAGGGGTCCGGCCAGCCTAACCAGACGGAATCCAGACTATGCGCAGTCATTATTGTGGCGCCTTGAGTACAGCCAACATCGATGAAACAGTCACCCTGTGCGGCTGGGTTGATCGCCGCCGGGATCACGGCGGCGTTATTTTCCTCGATTTGCGTGATCGCCAGGGCATTGTGCAGGTGGTTTTTGACCCGGATACCGAGGAGCACTTCCAGCGTGCCGACCGTGTGCGCGGCGAATATGTGCTCAAGGTAACGGGGCGGGTGAGGGCGCGCTCCGAGGGAACCGTGAATCCGACGATGGCCACCGGCGAAATCGAAGTGCTGGGCAAGGAGCTGGAAATACTCAACACGGCGGCGACTCCCCCGTTCCAGCTGGATGAATACACCAACGTCGGTGAAGATGTGCGCCTGCAATACCGTTACATGGACCTGCGCCGCCACGAGATGCAGGACCGCCTCATCCTGCGCTCCAGAATCACCAATGCAGTGCGAAATTACCTCGACGGTGAGGGCTTCCTGGATATTGAGACCCCTATTCTTACCCGGGCGACGCCAGAGGGCGCCCGCGACTACCTGGTGCCCAGTCGTACGCACCCGGGGCAGTTCTTTGCCTTGCCCCAGTCGCCCCAGCTGTTCAAGCAGTTGCTGATGGTGTCCGGTTTTGACCGTTATTACCAGATTGCCAAGTGCTTTCGCGACGAGGACTTGCGCGCTGACCGGCAGCCGGAGTTTACCCAGATCGACATTGAGACCGCTTTTCTCGAAGAGCCGGAGATCATGGCGATTACCGAACGCATGATCCGCGAATTGTTCAAGTCGGTACTGGATACGGACCTGCCAGAGTTCCCGCACATGACATACGCCGAAGCCATGGATCGTTTCGGTTCCGATAAGCCTGACCTGCGGATTGCGCTGGAACTGGTGAGTGTCGACGACCTGATGCAGCAGGTGGACTTCAAGGTATTCCGCGGACCGGCCGATGACCCCAACGGCAGGGTAGCCGCGCTGAAGGTGACCGGTGGCGCGACCATCAGTCGCAAGGTAATCGACGATTACACCAAGTATGTCTCCATCTACGGCGCCCGCGGACTGGCCTGGATCAAGGTCAACGACATCGATGCCGGCGTGGCAGGCCTGCAGTCGCCCATCCTGAAGTTTATGCCTGACGAAATAGTCGCGCAGATGATGGAACGCCTGGGCGCTGCCAACGGCGATATCATTTTCTTCGGCGCTGACCGCACCAAGGTGGTCAACGAAGCGCTGGGTGCCCTGCGCATCAAGGTGGCCGAGGACCTGGATATGGTCGCTGAGGGCTGGGCGCCCCTGTGGGTGGTGGACTTCCCCATGTTCGAAGAGGATTCGAATGGTGGCTGGACGCCGCTGCACCATCCCTTTACCGCACCCTCCTGCGATGCGGGGGAACTTGCGGCAAATCCAGGCGAAGCCCTGTCCCGCGCCTACGATATGGTGCTCAATGGCTGTGAGTTGGGCGGCGGTAGCATTCGTATCCACGAGCGCGATATGCAGGAAGCGGTATTCCGCATCCTGGCTATCGATGAAGTCGAAGCAGAAGAAAAATTTGGCTTCCTGCTCAATGCCTTGCAGTACGGTGCCCCGCCCCATGGTGGCCTGGCCTTCGGCCTGGACCGGCTGGTGATGCTGATGACTGGCGCCCAATCCATTCGCGATGTGATTGCCTTCCCTAAAACACAAAGCGCGGCCTGTGTAATGACCAACGCGCCCGGCGATGTGGGTGTGGAGCAACTACGCGAGCTCAATATACGCCTGCGCCAGACCAAAGAAGAAATGGCGGCGAAGGACACTTCTGAATAGCATGTTGAAGCGGTAACAGGCACGCCAGAGAAGGGGATTTGTTATGGCCGGACATAGTAAGTGGGCCAATATCAAGCACCGCAAGGCGGCGCAGGATGCCAAGCGTGGCAAGGCCTTCACCAAGCTGATTCGCGAACTGGTCGTCGCCGCCAAGCAGGGTGGCCCGCTCCCCGAGGATAACCCCCGTTTACGCGCCGCCGTGGACAAGGCCCTCGGTGCCAATATGACCCGCGATACCATCGACCGGGCTATCGCCCGCGGTGCCGGCACCAATGATGCGGACGATATGGAGGAGCTGACCTACGAAGGTTACGCTCCCGGCGGAATCGCAGTATTGCTGGAAGTCATGACAGACAACCGTAATCGCACCGTGGCAGCAGTCCGCCACGCTTTTTCCAAACGCGGTGGCAACCTCGGCACTGATGGATCGGTGGCCTACCTTTTTACACGCAAGGGCCAGCTGACTTTTGCGCCGGGCGTAGATGAGGACGCCCTGATGGAAGCGGCGCTGGAAGCCGGGGCGGAAGATTTGCAGGCCAGTGCCGATGGCTCCGTTGAGGTGACTACCCCGTGGGAGGAGCTCAGTGCTGTAAAGTCCGCTCTGGAGAACGCCGGGTTCACCGCAGATGATAGTGATGTGACCATGATCGCTGCTACCACGGTAGCGGTGGATGCCGCTGGCGCGGAAAAGCTGATGGGGCTGGTGGATGCCCTGGAAGACCTGGATGACGTGCAAAATGTCTTCACCAATGTCGAAATTTCCGACGAGGTGCTGGCCTCGCTGTCATAAAGAGGGTCGCAATAGCCCTTCCTGCGCCCCAGCGCGATCTTTTCTACTGACCAACACTGTAAATTTGTACATAATGAGACCCTGAAATACCCCGGCGGATATTGGTATGTCGCTCATCCTGGGGATAGACCCCGGTTCACGCAAGACAGGCTTTGGCATCATCAACTATGTGTCCGGGCGCAGCGAGTATGTCACCAGCGGTGTCATTCGCCTGCCCGACGGCGAGTTGCCTGAGCGGCTGCGCATAATCTTTGAGAACGTGACGGAACTGGTGGAGTTGCATTGCCCCCAGGAGTTGGCTGTGGAGCAGGTGTTTATGGCAAAAAATGCCGGCTCCGCATTGAAGCTGGGGCAGGCGCGGGGAGCGGCCATTGTGGCCTGCGTGGCCCGCAATATGCCGGTATCGGAATATTCCGCGCGCCAGATCAAGCAGTCTGTGGTGGGTACGGGCGCGGCGGACAAGGAACAGGTGCAGCACATGGTCAAGGTGCTGCTCAAGCTGCCGGCGACGCCACAGGAAGACGCCGCCGATGCCCTGGCCGCTGCGTTGTGCCATGCACATACCCAGCAAAGTATGATCAACATGGCCGGCGCCCGATCTGTGCGCCGGCGTCGCTTGCGTTAGGATGCCCCTTCGATGATAGGCAGGATTCGCGGTACCCTGGTACATAAACAACCCCCGGATGTGCTGGTGGAAGTGGGTGGTGTCGGCTACGAGTTGCAGGTGCCGATGACCACACTGTTTCAATTGCCCGAATTGGGCTCGGAAGTCTCGCTGCTGACGCATTTTGTGGTGCGCGAGGACGCGCAACTGCTGTACGGGTTTATTCATGAGAGGGATCGCTCCCTGTTTCGCCAACTGATCAAAGTCAGCGGCGTGGGCCCCAAGCTGGCCCTGACCATATTGTCCGGCATGGATTCCAGCAGTTTCGCCCGCTGTGTGCAGCGCGACGATATCTCGTCCCTGGTGGCTCTGCCGGGTGTGGGCAAGAAGACCGCCGAGCGTCTGTTGGTGGACATGCGCGACAAGCTCAAGGATTGGTTAGTGCCCGGCGCCGGGGAAGCGCTGGCCGCCGGTGAGAGCCTGGCCCCGGTCACGGATATAGTGGCGGATGCCGAGGGCGCCTTGATCGCCTTGGGTTACAAGCCCCAGGAAGCCAGCCGCATGGTGACGGCGGTCAATGACGACAGTGTGGCGGACAGTGAAGACCTGATCCGCCGCGCCTTGAAATCGATGGTGAAGGCGTGAGGCCATTGGCATGATAGAGACAGATCGCCTGATTGCACCGCAGGCCGATAGCCCGCGTGAGGACGCCCAGGACCGGGCTATCCGGCCCAAGACCCTGGAGGAATATGTTGGCCAGCACGTGGTGTGCGAGCAGATGGAGATTTTCCTGCAGGCCGCCAAGGGCCGTGGCGAGCCACTGGATCACACCCTGATTTTTGGCCCCCCCGGGCTGGGCAAGACCACCCTGGCCAGTATCATCGCCAATGAAATGGGTGTTTCCCTTAAAACCACCTCCGGCCCGGTACTGGAGAAGGCGGGTGATATTGCCGCGCTGATGACCAACCTGGAGCCCGGGGATGTGTTGTTCATCGATGAGATTCATCGCCTCAGCCCTGTGGTAGAAGAAATACTGTATCCGGCGATGGAGGACTACCAGCTGGATATCATGATCGGCGAGGGCCCGGCTGCCCGCTCTATCAAGCTGGACCTGCCGCCCTTTACGCTGGTGGGTGCCACCACCCGGGCCGGATTGCTGACCTCGCCACTGCGGGACAGGTTTGGCATCGTGCAGCGCCTGGAGTTCTACGAGGTGGCGGACCTTGCCCATATCGTCGAGCGCTCCGCCCATATCCTCAACATGGGTCTCGATGCCAGTGGCGCCGCTGAGATAGCGCGTCGCGCACGGGGTACGCCCCGGATCGCCAATCGCCTGTTGCGGCGGGTGCGGGACTACGCCGAGGTCAAGGGTGACGGTCATATCAGCGCCGAAATCGCCGATCGAGCCCTGGATATGCTGAGCGTGGACCAGAAAGGTTTTGATCACCTGGATCGCCGGCTGCTATTGGCCATGATTGAGAAGTTTGACGGCGGCCCCGTGGGCGTGGACAGCCTGGCGGCCTGCATTTCCGAGGAGCGCGGTACTATTGAGGATGTGCTGGAGCCCTACCTGATCCAGCAGGGCTTTATGCTGCGCTCGCCCCGGGGGCGGATGGTGACGCGCAATGCCTACCTGCACTTCGGTTTGCCTGCCCCCTCCGGCGGGGGAGGAAACGACAGTAGCAATCTGCCTCTGCCTCTGGATTTGGGTGAAGGTGAGGATGAGGATGAGGAAGGTGACTCCTAGTGGAGGACCCCGGGGAATTTTCGTTCAAGCTGCGGGTCTACATTGAGGATACCGATGCCGGCGGGATAGTGTATTACGTCAACTATCTGAAGTTTATGGAGCGGGCGCGTACCGAGTTCATGCGCTGCCAGGGTTATGGCAAGGATTATATTTTTAATCACGACCTGATGTTTGTGGTGCGCGATGTGGCGGTGAAGTACCTGCTGCCCGCCCGTCTGGACGATGAGCTGGCCGCGACCGCCAGTATCCTGCGCATGCGCGGCGCCGGTCTGGTTTTCAGCCAGACTGTGCGGCGCGGGGACGAGATCCTGGCGCAGGGCCAGGTGACCATTGCCTGCGTCGATCGGGCCGGGGTCAAGCCGCGTCGGCTGCCGCAGGATATGGTCGACAAATTACGCCATTTAGTACAAGAACAAACATAATTCTGAGGGGAACGGGAGTTGGAAGAACAATTGGGTCTGCTGGATCTGGTATTGAATGCCAGTTTCACCGTGCAGTTTGTGATGGCCATTTTGATGCTGGCCTCGATGTTTTCGTGGTACATGATCGTCAACCGGTTTATTTATTTTCGTAATGCCCGGGACGAGATGTACCGTTTTGAAGAGCGCTTCTGGTCGGGTATCGACCTGTCCCAGCTTTATCGTGAGGGCAATGAGAACGCCTCCGAGGGCCATCCTATCCTCGGTATGGAGAGTATTTTCCGCGCCGGTTTCAAGGAGTTTTCACGTCTGGCGCAGCAATCGGAAGTGGATTCGGAGGCGGTGGTCGAGGGCTCCCGCCGCGCCATGCGGGTGGCGGTCATGCGCGAGGAAGAGCGCCTGGAACGTCACCTGGCATTTATGGCCTCGGTGGGCTCCACCAGTCCCTATATCGGCTTGTTCGGCACGGTGTGGGGCATCATGCATTCCTTCCGCGGCCTGGCCAATGCCACCCAGGCCACCCTGGCGACGGTGGCGCCGGGCATCTCCGAGGCGCTGATCGCCACAGCCATGGGCCTGTTTGCGGCTATTCCCGCGGTACTGGCCTACAACCGCTTCGCCTCCAAGGTCGATGTGCTCAGCAACCGCTACGACACCTTTATGGATGAGTTCTCCAGCATCCTCTCCCGCCAGGCCTATGCCCTGCGCTCCAGCGGTAACCAGGAAGGGTAGGGCGCAGTGGCCAGGAATCGCAGCAAGCGCAAACCCATGTCCGAGATCAACGTGGTGCCGTACATCGATGTGATGTTGGTGCTGTTGATCATCTTTATGGTGACGGCCCCCATGCTGATGCAGGGGGTGAAGGTTGATTTACCCGAGGCCACAGCCGATCCGGTTGAGAACCAGGACAGTGAGCCGGTCATTGTGTCAGTTAATGCCAGTGGCCAGTTATTTCTCAACCTTGGTGGCCAGGAAGAACAGGCGTTAACGTTGGCCACGATCAAGGATCGGGTAGCTGCGGTGATACGCCGCAGCCCGAAGAAACCGGTGCTGGTGTGGGGCGACAAAGCGGTTCCCTATGGTGAGGTTGTGACGGTCATGGTGGCGCTGCAGGAAGCCGGTGCCCCCAGCGTTGGCCTGGTGACTGAAAACCCGCAATGAGTAACTCGGTATACGCCAAGCCGGTCGCGCCGCGCATCATATTGCGGCCGATACTTGCGACCCTGCTGTTACACGGCCTGATGATTTACCTGATGACGGTCAACTGGGCCAGTAGTGACCGTGAGGTAACCCGGGTAAAGCCGGCGCCGAAGTTCATCAACGCACGGCTGGTGGATATCAGTGAGTTTCAGCCCAGCAAACCTGTGGCGAAACCAGAGAAAAAGCCGCCCCCCAAGAAACCTGCAGTGAAGAAGGTGGCAAAGAAAACTCCGGCAGCTGCCAAGCCTGCCCCCAAAAAGCCGGCGGTAAAGAAAGTCGCCGTCAAGAAGCCGGAAAAAACGGCAACGCCCAAGCCAGAGGCAAAGCCGCAACCGAAGATAACCCATGAGGAACTGGCAGCCATCGCTCGTGCGGAACTTGCCGAGACGGTTGCGGCACAGGAGCAGAGCAGCGCGACGGCGACAGCGGACGAAATGGCCGCCAGCTTCGCGGCCCTTATCCGGCAAACCGTGGTAAGTTACTGGAGCCGCCCGCCCAGTGCCCGCAATGGCATGGAAGCCGAGCTGTCCATACAGCTGATTCCCACCGGAGAGATAGTCAGTGTCCGGGTGATCAGGAGCAGTGGCAATACCGCCTTCGACCGCTCCGCTATGAATGCGGTGCAGAAGGCGGGTGTATTTCCCGAATTACAGCAGCTTCCTAATCGGGAGTTCGAGAAAAATTTCAGGCGCTTTCGCCTGCTATTCAGACCAGAGGATTTACGTTACTGATGAAACGGTTATTAGGTGTGCTAGTGAGTGTCGTGCTGGTGTTGGCAGCCCAGGGTGCCCGGGCGGAGCTGACCATCGAGATTACCCAGGGTATTGATAACCCCACTGCTATTGCCGTGGTGCCCTTCGCCTGGCAGGGGCCGGGCTCACCGCCGGAAGATATCGCCAGCGTGGTTGATGGTGACCTTGCGCGCAGTGGGCAGTTTGCCCCGATAGGGCGGGCTGATATGCTGGGTCGGCCCAGTACCAAGGCAGAGGTATTTTACCGTGACTGGCGCGCGATCAACTCGGAGTACCTGGTGATTGGCCGGGTCTCGGTGACTGACCAGATGCGTATTGAATACGAACTGTACGATGTGCTGCGCCAGACCAGTGTCTACTCGGGGGCGGTGACGGGGCCAGCCAGTGAAGCGCGGATGCTGGGTCACCAGGTGTCCGACGCGGTGTACGAGAAGCTCACAGGTATTCCCGGCGCCTTCGCCACGCGCTTGCTGTATATCTCTGTTACCCGGGTTCCCGGCGGTAAGGATTATTCACGCCTGACCCTGTCGGATTCCGACGGCGCGCGTCCTATCGTCTTGCTGGAGTCCAGAGAACCGCTGCTGGCGCCCACCTGGTCGCCGGATGGCAAGCACATTGCCTATGTATCCTTTGAAACCAATCGGCCGGCGATTTTCCGCCAGGAGCTGGCCACTGGTCGACGTGAACAGCTAACCAACTTTAAAGGCCTGAACAGCGCCCCGGCCTGGTCGCCCGACGGCAATACCATGGCCATGGTGTTGTCCAAGGACGGCAGCCCGGATATCTACCTGATGGACCTGGCTAGCAAGCGACTCACCCGTCTTACCAGCCACTATGCGATTGACACTGAGCCCGCCTGGATGCCGGATGGGAAATCCCTGTTGTTCACCTCAGACCGCGGTGGTAAACCGCAGATTTACCGCTATGACCTGAGCGCTGGTACCACCGAACGTGTGACTTTCGAGGGGACTTATAATGCCCGGGCCAGAGTGGCCCAGGACGGCCGTAATGTGGTGATGGTGCACCAGCGTGACCGGCGATTCCATATAGCCATACTGGATTTGGTCACCAATCGAACGCAGGTGCTGACCTCCACGGAACTGGATGAAAGTCCCAGTATCGCGCCAAACGGCTCTATGGTATTGTACG
>CBDTVJ010000085.1:0-11783 GCA_965363655.1 uncultured Halieaceae bacterium
ATTGACTGCGGCCTCCACTGCAGATAAATCACACTTGTTTAGCACTACAGTGAGAGGAATATCTCTCGAAAGGTGTTTATTCCTTTCGGGCCAGAGTGCTTGAACATTAATCTCTTGATTGGCCACTGTGCTGCCATCGATGACCAGTAGAATGTGATTGGCGGATTCCATTTCCTGCCAGGCTCGCCGGATACCTTCCTGCTCAATTTCGTCCTCACTGTCGCGTAGACCAGCGGTATCAACAATGTGCAAAGGCATACCGTCAATCTGTATATGTTCGCGCAATACATCGCGTGTTGTGCCTTCTATAGCAGTGACGATTGCGGTGTCATGTCCTGAGAGGGCATTGAGTAGGCTCGACTTACCGGCATTGGGTTTACCGGCTATGACCAGTTTCATACCTTCCTGTACGAGGCTACCTTGTCTCGCTTCGTTAGTGACTGCTTTAAACTGTTGGATAATGCCTGCCAGTCGCTCCTGTACATTGCTGTCCTGAATAAAATCGATCTCTTCTTCAGGGAAATCGATAGCCGCTTCTGTGTAAACGCGTAATTCAGTTACCAGTGTCACAAGTTGTTTAATTTTCCGGGAAAATTCTCCCTGCAAGGAGCGGCTGGCATTAAGAGCAGCCTGTTCAGTGGTGCAGTTGATCAGGTCTGCTATCGCTTCGGCCTGCGCCAGGTCTATTTTATTGTTGAGATAAGCGCGTTCTGAAAATTCTCCCGGTCTGGCCTGGCGAGCGCCCAGCTTGCAGGTTTCGCGCACAATAAGATCGAGGATTACCGGGCCGCCATGCGCCTGGATTTCTACAACATCTTCGCCGGTAAATGAGTGGGGCCCTGGAAAATAGAGGCCTATACCCGTATCCAGAACACTGTCGTCGGCTTGGTAGAATGAACAATAGTGGGCGTGGCGCGGTTGCAGTTGCAGGTGGGTAAGCGCTTGTCCGATGGCAAGCGCCTTAGTGCCTGATAGTCGAATTATCCCTACGCCACCCCTGCCTGGAGCGGTAGCGATGGCTGTGATGGTGTGCTGGTCCATTGATGACTATCTCCCTTACCCTGCTCTGGAGAGGGATGTCAGGAAGGAGAGCCTGCCTTCTCTATCTGTTTGGTTATCACGTACTGTTGCGCCATGGACAACAGGTTATTGACGACCCAGTAAAGCACCAGCCCCGCCGGGAACCACAGGAAGAAGAAAGTGAACATGACCGGCATCCACTGCATGATCTTGGCTTGCATGGGGTCCGGTGGCGGAGGATTGAGCTTTTGCATGAAGAACATGCTGGCTCCCATCATCAGTGGCAGTACGAAATACGGGTCCATAACTGAAAGGTCAGTGATCCAGAGCATAAAGGGCGCATGCCGCAGTTCTACACTTTCCATCAACATCCAGTACAGGCCGATAAATACGGGCATCTGCACCAGAATGGGAAGACAGCCACCCATCGGATTGATCTTTTCTTTCTTATACAGCTCCATCATGGCCTGGGACTGTTTTTGCTTATCGTCGGCATACTGTTCCCGCAGGCTGACCAGCTTGGGTTGCACACGACGCATATTGGCCATTGACCGGTAAGAGGCTGCAGACAGTTTGAAAAACAATGCTTTAATAAGAACCGTCAGTAGAATAATAGCCACTCCCCAGTTGCCAACCAGCGAGAAGATCTTGGTCAACAACCAGAACAATGGCTGGGCAATCCACCACAGCCAGCCGTAGTCAACACTGAGATCCAGGTAGGGAGAAATTTCCTTAAGGCGATATTGGTCTTTGGGTCCGGCATAGAATCCAGCCCCAACCTCGCCTGAATTACCCGGATCCAAAACCAGGGATGGGCTGGTGAAACCGGCAATGTTGAAACCACTGCCGGTGACGCGGGCGCTGAAAGTATGGCTCTGTTCAGCATTAGGTATCCAGGCACTGAGGAAATAGTGCTGGATCATGGCGATCCAGCCGCCGGGTAACTGTGCTTTGAATGGTTCTTCGGCCAGGTCGTCAAAGGTGAATTTTGTAAAGCGGTCGTCTGGTTGGGTAATAGCGACGCCGAGAAAGGGCTGCATGCCCATGCCTGATGACTCTGCAGATGGCGGTGGACTGCTATCGCGCTTGATTTGACCAAACAGGTTTGCCTGCCAGCGTTGCTCGCTATTATTTTCTACCAGGTAATCGACATCTATCAGGTAGTCACCGCGGCGCAGGGTGATCCGTTTGGTGACTTTGATATCGCCATTGCCCTGCCATTGAAGGTCTACCGTTAGTAAGTCCTCGCCATCAGCCAAAGTAAAGCTGGAGTTGGAGGTGGTGTAAGATGCCCTGCCCTTTTTATCGATTCCATTTGTCCCAATAAGGCCGCTCTGGGCTATATAGGTCAACCTTTCGTTCTGTTCTAACAGCACGAAGGGGTTATCGGGGTTGTCTATCTGCGCCAGGTGTTTGGGTAGGGATAATTCAATGATATCGCCACCTTGCAAATCAATTGCCAGTTGCAACACGTCCGAGTGGATGAACACGATACGGTCACTCGCCACCTCCGGGGTGCTGGCTGGTTCAGCTGAAGTAGAGACCGCATCTGGCGCAGTTGGCAGGTCTTCTTCCACAGAAGAAGTAGCCAGGTCAGTGTCTGGAATTGTGGGGGAAAGATCACCGGTGCTATTGATGAGGCGTGATGTTTCCTGGGCTGCTGTTGCTGTCCTGGCATCCTTGAAAGCCACCCACTCGGTGAGGAGCATGAAAGACAGTACGGCGATAGCGCCTATAAGCAATGAACGTTGCAAATCCATAGTGATATCTGTGATCTAGTGTGTGTGCGGGCAGGGAGGAACGGGATCTATCCCACCCTCGTGCCAGGGATGGCACCTGGCCAGCCTGCGGAGGGCGAAGTAGCTTCCTTTTATTACTCCGTGCGTTGCGATGGCTTGCTGCGCATAGGTTGAACAACTGGGGTAGAACCGACAGTTGTTACCCATGAACGGGCTTAGGCACGCTTTGTAGCAGGAGATCATAAAAATCAACAAGCGACGCATTAGGAGTCCTGGATGGTACTCGTAGTTATTTTTGCCAGGTGGCGAACCAATTTCTGCCACTGCTGCTGCAATATAGAAGATAGTTCCGCATTATCCAAATCGCCCATACCGCGGCGGGCCAGGAGCACCACGTCCATCGATAGATCACTGTCTGGTAAGGAGCGGAAAAACTCCCGGGACAAACGTTTTATTCGATTTCGCTGCACAGCTAACCGAACATTCTTCTTGGCAATTACCAAACCCAGGCGATGCTCGGGACCTTGCGTGAATTTCGCCAATAGCAGCAGGTGTTTGTGTGATGCGCGTGCATCAGGACTGTCAAAAACCGGGCTATAATCCCTGGCATTGAGTAAGCGTTTTGCTTTGCCGAAACTGGCGTCCGCTACCTGGTCGCTCACCCAATCAGTCTACCTTTATGCAGCGAGACGCTTGCGACCTTTGGCGCGGCGACGATTCAATACGTGGCGTCCACCCTTGGTGGCCATACGAGAGCGAAAACCGTGAGTGCGCTTGCGCTTTAAGACGCTGGGCTGAAATGTTCTTTTCATAGCTATATTCCAAAAGTATTTGTCCGGGTAGCCTACCGCTGGTTCATTGAACCTGTGGCAATGGATACCGGCCAGAAAAAAGGTGGGCTATTCTAGTTAAATGCGCGCCTTATTACAATCATAAGCATGGTATTTTTCCCGCTACCAGGGCAAGCAAAACGGCAGCTTCAGACGACGCTGAACGCCCTTCTTTCCCCTACCGGGGCAAAATGGAAAAACCGTGCAACGGCGGGCATTTACGGCATCAGCCCACACCTTCTTAAAAAGATACTAACAGGATATCCACAGAAAATATTGTTCACTGCATGATTTTTCGAAGAAGATCAAAAAACAAGCAATAATAGCCTAAGCACTTGATATTAAAGGAGATAATATTTTACCATATTCCGCGTTCAGGTGTGGATAACTCCTGCGTTACAGGGTATTATGCCTTATCTGGTCTGGGGAAGAGATTCAGAAGAATAACATTTATTATCGCTAATTATTTATCTAAAGCCGTATCACTCTACCCGGTTTTGAGGGGATTTCTTTGCCTGAATCAGTATGGCAGCAATGTATCAGCCGTTTGCGGGATGAGCTACCGTCACAGCAGTTCAATACCTGGATAAGACCCTTACAGGCCAGCAGGGATGATCATTCCCTGACGCTGGTTGCCCCGAATCGTTTTATCAAAGACTTTGTTGCAGAAAAGTACTCACAGCGCATCACTGAACTTGTGCGTGAACTTGAGCCTGGTGGGGCGCTTGATGTATCGCTGGAGATCGGCGGCGGCAAGCGCTCTGTATCCGCAGTTACGCAACCATTGGAATCACCGGGTGGTGCAGCAACCCATTCGGGAGTAGCTATGAGGCCGGCACTGTCGGGACACGCGATCGCGGGACGATCAGCACCAGCCGAGGTAACTGCTATACGCAGTCGATCATTCCAACAGGACAGCCCTCGCAAAATAGAAGTAGAAGGTGCATTGCAACACCAGCCCCATCTGGTGGAAAACTACCGCTTTGATAGTTTTGTTGAAGGTAAGTCAAACCAGTTGGCGTTGGCGGCAGCGCAGCAGGTAGCGGAAAACCCGGGTAGTTCCTATAATCCGCTTTTCCTTTATGGCGGCGTGGGCCTGGGTAAAACCCATTTGATGCATGCGGTGGGTAACGCCCTCAAAGCCCAAAATCCGCAGGCGAAAGTAGTCTATCTTCATTCAGAGCGGTTTGTGGCTGATATGGTTAAGGCATTGCAGCTCAATGCGATAACTGACTTTAAACGCTATTACCGTTCGGTGGATGCACTGCTGATCGATGACATTCAATTCTTCGCGAAAAAGGAGCGCTCACAGGAGGAGTTTTTCCATACCTTTAATGCCCTGCTGGAAGGTGGTCAACAGATGATCCTTACCTGTGACCGCTACCCAAAGGAAATTGATGGTTTGGAGGAGCGATTGAAGTCGCGCTTTGGATGGGGTTTGACTGTTGCGGTGGAGCCACCGGAGCTGGAGACCCGAGTCGCCATCTTGATGAAGAAAGCGACTGAGGTCCGGGTGGACCTGCCGCCCGATGCAGCATTTTTTATTGCCCAGCGGATTCGTTCTAACGTACGAGAGCTCGAAGGCGCCTTAAAGAGAGTGATAGCGAGCGCTAACTTCACCGGTAAACCTATAGATATAGATTTAATTAAGGAAAGTTTGAAAGATTTGCTGGCGCTCCAGGACAGGCAGGTCAGTATGGATAATATCCAGCGCACTGCGGCGGAGTACTACAAGATAAAGGTCGCCGATATGATGTCTCGTCGTCGCAGCCGTTCAGTAGCCCGCCCGCGGCAAATGGCTATGGCCCTGTCCAAAGAACTGACAAACCACAGCCTGCCAGAGATAGGTGATAGTTTTGGGGGCAGAGATCACACGACAGTTCTTCACGCATGTCGTAAAATCAAGGAACTTCGCGAAACGAACTCCGATATACGTGAAGATTACAAGAACTTGCTGCGATCACTCACAACCTGAAGACAGAAATAAAACTTACTTTTGTATTTTAATCGAAGGTCTATTGGTCATAGGCAATAGATAGTAGTGAAGCACTACCATTAGGGAAGGGAAAACAAAAATATGAAGTTCAAGATTTCGCGAGATACCTTACTCAAATCATTAAATCTCGTGGCGGGCGTTGTTGAACGTCGCCAGACATTGCCTATCCTGGCTAATGTACTAATGGTGCTGGAAGGGGAGCACCTGTCCTTGACCGGAACCGATCTGGAAGTTGAGCTTGTTGGCCGCTTACAGGTGGCGCCCGGCGCAGAATCCGGGGAAGTTACAGTGCCCGCACGCAAACTCGCGGATATTTGTAAGTCTTTGCCAGATGGTAGTGAAATTGATTTCACTGTGAAAGAAAGCAAGGTCACAGTGAAATCAGGCCGCAGCCGCTTCACCCTCTCTACCCTGCCCGCACGGGAGTTCCCGAATGTGGAAGACAGCATGGGAACACACCAGCTTACCCTCAAGCAGGGCCAGTTAAAGCGCTTGATTGATCGTACCGGTTTTGCCATGGCGCAGCAGGATGTGCGCTACTACTTGAATGGCATGTTGTGGGAGCTCAACTCCGAGCAATTGCGCGTGGTGGCCACTGACGGCCACCGCTTGGCGATGTGTACTTTGCCGGAGAAGGTAAAGGTAAATGGTGAGGGCGATATCCAGGTTATTTTGCCCCGCAAGGGTGTACTGGAGCTCGCTCGCCTGTTGATGGATGAAGAAGCCGAAATCGCCATTGTCATAGGCAGCAACCACATTCGGGCCATGACAGAGGACTTTACCTTTACCTCCAAGCTTGTCGATGGGAAATTTCCTGACTATCAAAGGGTTCTGCCTCGATCGCCTAACAAAATAGTATTGGGCTCTCGCCTCGAGCTGCGCCAGGCCTTTACTCGAACAGCGATCCTGTCCAATGAAAAATACCGCGGTGTGCGTTTGAAGCTTTCAGAGAACATCCTGGATATCCTGGCTAACAACCCGGAGCAGGAAGAGGCGGAAGAGACGGTCTCCGTGGATTACTCTGGTGATGCGTTAGAAGTAGGCTTCAACGTAAGTTATTTGTTGGATGTACTGGGAGTTCTCAGTGGCGAACAAATTAAACTGTCTTTGGCAGACCCCAATAGCAGCGCACTGTTGGAGGAGTCGGAAGAAGGCGACTCCTTATACGTTGTTATGCCTATGCGCCTGTAACAAGGCGCCATTTATTAGTATACGGGCCACCAGCATGGGATACCTGGCAGCGGTCAAAGCTGGCCCTATACCCAAGTGGCACTAACCCAGCTACACATTGACCACGTCCGGAACCTGCAGCAGGTCAGATTGCAGGGTCTTGGACAAATAAACGTGTTTTATGGCTGCAACGGTAGCGGTAAGACCAGCGTACTGGAGTCCATACACCTGCTGGGCATGGCACGCTCTTTCCGCGGTAGCAGTATAAAATCACTAATCGCCCATAACGAACACAACTGTACCGTCTTTGGACAGACACTGGAGCCCTCCTCCTCTATGGCGTCCACACTACCCCTGGGAGTGCAGCGTAATCGAGTGGGTGAGGCGCAGATCAAGATAGGCGGCAGGGCGGTGCGAACCGTCGCCGAGCTGGCAGAGCAACTACCCCTACAGGTAATTACTGCGGAGAGTTTTGGATTGCTTACCGGGCCCCCGGGATCGAGAAGACAGTATCTGGATTGGGGTGTGTTCCACGTGGAACAGCGCTTTTTTGGGGAGTGGCAGCGTTTCCAGCGATGCATAAAACAGCGCAATAAATTGCTGCGCCGTGGTAAAATAACAAAACAGGAGCTGGCGGTCTGGACGCGAGATCTTGCCCAGGCCGGAACAGCGATAAATGAGTATAGAAAAGCCTATTTCGAACGATTAGTACCCCGATTCAAGGAAATAATGACCATGCTCGCCCCTACACTGGACGAGCTGGAGTTACATTATCGCCAGGGTTGGGATAGGCAGTTGGAATATAGTGAAGCGTTGCAGCATGGAGCTGCAGCGGATCTGGAGCAGGGGTATACCCATTCCGGGCCCCAAAGAGCAGATATAAGAGTTACGTCCGGCGGTCATTTGGCGGCAGAGACCTTGTCCCGCGGGCAACAGAAACTGGTGGTGTGTGGCCTGAAACTGGCCCAGGGGCAAATGATGTCCGAGCTGGGTCGAGGCCGGTGCACTTATTTGATTGATGACCTGCCCTCTGAGCTGGATGAGGGCCACAGCAAACTGGTCTGCGCTATGTTGGCGTCGATGAATGCCCAGGTGTTCATTACCTGTGTTGACCAGAATGAGATTCTATCTGTCTGGCCTAAAACACAAGAAATTGGCCTGTTCCACGTGGAACAGGGAACCGTACAACGGCAACTGGAGGCGTCGCCGCCACTGGATTGCCTGGAACCAAGCAGTAACACCGAGAGTTAATAGCCATGAGCGAAGAGCATAATTACGATTCATCAAGCATTAAAGTACTGAAGGGCCTGGACGCTGTTCGTAAGCGACCGGGCATGTACATTGGGGACACTGATGACGGCACCGGCTTGCACCATATGGTCTTTGAACTGGTCGATAACTCCATCGACGAGGCACTGGCGGGACACTGTAGTGCGATTAATATCGTAATTCACCCGGATGAATCGGTTTCCGTCAGCGATGATGGCCGGGGTATCCCCACTGAAATGCATGAAGAAGGGGTTTCTGCGGCTGAAGTTATTATGACGGTACTACATGCCGGCGGTAAGTTTGACGACAATACCTATAAGGTTTCGGGTGGATTGCACGGTGTTGGCGTCTCGGTCGTGAACGCTCTTTCTGAGGAGTTGGTGTTGACCATTCGCCGTGAAGGCAAAATGTATGAACAGATCTACCGCCACGGCGTCCCTGACGCACCTCTCGCAGAGATAGGCACAACGGAAACATCAGGAACAGCCGTGCGTTTCAGGCCCTCCCCCGGCACCTTTACCAACATTAAGTACCATTTTGAGCAGCTGGCCAAGCGCCTGCGAGAGCTTGCCTTTCTAAATTCCGGCGTTTGCATCGTTTTGAAGGATGAGCGCAGTGCCAAAGAAGAAACTTATCAGTATGACGGGGGCCTGCTGGCCTTTGTCGACTACCTCAACCTGAATAAGTCCGCGGTCAATAAGCCCTTTTACTTTCAGGTGCAAACCGCGGATGACATCGGGGTAGAGGTGGCTTTACAGTGGAATGATACCTTTCAGGAGAACATCTTCTGTTACACCAATAATATTCCCCAACGGGATGGCGGTGCGCATTTGGCGGGCTTTCGCGCAGCCCTGACACGTAGTCTTAATTCCTATATCGAAAGGGAGGGCATGGCCAAGAAGGCGAAGGTTAATACGACAGGCGATGACGCACGGGAAGGCCTTACCGCCATTATTTCTGTGAAAGTGCCAGATCCAAAATTTTCTTCACAGACCAAGGACAAGCTGGTCTCCTCGGAAGTGAAGACCGCTGTGGAACAGGCGATGAATACCCAGTTTAATGACTATCTGATGGAAAGTCCTGGGGAAGCCAGGGCTGTCGTGGGTAAAATGCTGGATGCCGCCAGAGCGCGGGAGGCCGCCCGCAAGGCCCGGGAGATGACCCGACGCAAGGGCGCCCTGGATATTGCCGGCTTGCCGGGTAAGTTGGCAGACTGTCAGGAAAAGGACCCAGCCCTGTCAGAGATATACCTGGTAGAGGGTGACTCTGCGGGAGGCTCTGCCAAACAGGGGCGCAATCGCAAGTACCAGGCTATTTTGCCTCTGAAGGGCAAAATTTTGAACGTAGAGAAAGCCCGCTTTGACAAAATGTTGGGGTCTGCTGAAGTCGGCACCATAGTGACCGCCCTGGGCTGCGGCATTGGTAAAGAAGAGTTTAATCCGGATAAATTACGCTATCACAGTGTCATCATCATGACCGATGCGGACGTTGATGGGTCCCATATTAGAACCCTCTTGCTAACCTTTTTCTTCCGCCAGATGCGGGAGCTGGTAGATCGTGGCCATATATTCATCGCCCAACCGCCCCTGTACAAAATTGCCAGGGGTAAGCAGCATCAGTATCTCAAGGACGATGAAGCGTTGGAGAAGTACCTTACGCAAGCTGCCCTGGAAAATGCGTCGGTCTTCGTCAACCCTGACGCTCCGTCGATATCTGGCAGCGGGCTGGAAGAACTGGTCAAGGAGTATCGGGCCGTGGCTACCACGATTGGCCGACTGGGCCGACTGTACTCTGAGGAGGTTCTGTGGCAAATGGTTTATGGTGCCTCACTCACCTTGGAACAGATGCAGGATGAGCTGGCTGTACAGGCGTACTGTGATCAGCTGAGTGAGCGCTTACAAACCGTGAGTGCCAAGGGTAGCGCTTATTCTATGGTGGTAAGAAAAGATCAGGAGCGACAGCTCTACTTTCCGGTGGTGAAGCTACTGGCCCACGGGGTAGAGTCCGAGACAGAGTATCACCATGAGTTCTTCTCCTCCGGGGAATACCGTAGCCTTGTCGCCCTGGGGGAAACCGTCAATACCCTGATCGAAGAGGATGGGTACTTCCAGCGCGGTGAAAAGGTATTCCCAACCCAGGTTTTCGCCGAGGGTCTCGATTGGCTGATGGTCGAAGCGCGTAAGGGCTTTAGCATTCAGCGCTACAAGGGCCTGGGTGAAATGAACCCGGAGCAGTTGTGGGAAACGACTATGGACCCCGAAGAGCGTCGCATGCTCAAAGTGACAATCGAGGATGCGATTGCAGCTGACCAGATTTTCACAACCCTGATGGGAGACCAGGTCGAACCGCGACGGGACTTTATTGAGGAAAATGCCCTGTCGGTTGCCAACCTCGATATCTAGCAAGATTGTTGTTGTTACTTCTCACGATAAATGAAATTTTCTCAGCTTAATTGGTATAGTGAGGCCCAATGGCCGCTTTCGACTCATTCGGGACATTAGCGCCCACCACCAAAGCCCGATTTCTAATCAAGCTCGACCACAGCTTTCACCACACTACGGTCATACGCTGCTGGTTAAAAACACACTACAAAGTGTCAGATTAATTTACACTTTGGCAACCCTTGCATACCAACGATGTTGTAAGTTATTGATTTTATTACGTTGGTACGAAATTTGCTTACATTACATACCGAAGCAATACAAACGGGTCTTCACTTGAACCTGCGGCTTTGGTCGAAGAACACTGGGGCAATATCACCGCTGGTGATACCAGCCCCGGAGTACTGAAAGTGGCTAGTTCTAGCATCGCCGCCTGGGAGGTGGCGCTGCACGCTGAAGTTTGTGGAAATTAGTCGACAGGAAAATAACAGGCATGGAGGTTACATGAACGCAACACTTTTTCAAACACGACCCAACACTAAAATTGTCCAGGCTGCTTGCACCATAGCCCTGTCTATAGGCTTTGCGTCGATGGCTCACGCCGCTACCACCCAAACCAGCGGCAGTTTTTCCGAGGTCGTTCTCGAGTCCTTCTATTACAACCCGGGTGACGTTGTAGTAGGACAGCTTGAGGTCGAGCGATCCGCTATTGTTGGACTGGAACAATTTGACCCCGCACTCGGCACCTTAACCGGAGTGACGCTCAGCACCAATAATTTCGTCGTGGATGTCACGGCCGGTATCGAGGTTTACGAAAGTACCGATCCCGAACTGGAACACACCGCCCAAGTGAATTATGTCACCGACGGTTTTGGCCAGGGCGTTGCCTCGGTTATATCCTACTTTACGACGTCCACATCGACCAATTCGCTGGCCTTTGCCGAGATAGATTTCGGCGTTTCCTGTACGGGCTTAGAATTTAGTTCTCTGGGACCGTGTTTTGCGAGTGAAATGGACTCATACAACTTCAACGATAATAGCTCTATCGTTGGCGACACGCTCACCCAAATCGGTCTCGTAAACCTTCTCGGCACCGGCGCACTAACAGGACTAACAGTCGGCGCCATTCACCCACTCGGTTCGAATTGGTTCACCGACAATATCGGCGAAGAAGATGCGGAAGCGATCTACGAAACCATCATCAGAGCAGGCACAGTCACTCTGACCTATGAGTACACCGCAGTGGTCCCAATCCCCGCCGCCGCATGGCTATTCGGTTCAGCCCTTCTCGGTCTGGGTGTAGTGAAGCGCAAGAAAGCGTAACTGCAATAGGCGTTTATGAAACCCACCACTGAGTGGGTTTTTTAATGTCCCGAAA